>VSOA01000080.1 GCA_009774585.1 Lachnospiraceae bacterium | reverse complement strand
ACCTGAAAATGATCCGCGCGGTTAATTGAACCGACGGGACGTGCGTAAAAAGTATAGTCAGATGAATCCTTACTTTATGATACATGGGATTTCCTTTCTGCGGATATGTCAGCTACTCAGCATCCGCATTGTGCCATTGCAAGTAGAAACCTTGTCCGCGCCTGTTGACAATGGTGACGTCGCTTTCCAGTGTTTTCAGGCGTTTGCGCAGAAAATAAATATAATTATCAAGATTGCTGTCCTCCACGGAGGCGTCTACTCCCCATACTTTGTGTAAAAGTACGGTGCGGTTGGTAATTTTATCTCCGGCTTTCAGAAGAAGTCCCATCAACTCGCTTTCCGTGTGTGAAAGTGAACACTTTTTGTCTTGGCAGTACAAAATATTTTCTGTGCTGTCAAGAGATAAATCACCATAAGATACAGCGGTGGTCCCAAAGTCATTTTTTCTCCGGAATAAAGAACCGATTCTCGCGGCAAGTTCCGAGTACGCAAACGGTTTTACAAGATAATCATCGGCGCCTTCGTTCAATCCCGTTACGCGGTCATCCACTTCGCCGAGGGCGGAAAGAATGATGACGGGGGTAAGATTTCCGGCGGCACGCATGGAGCGCAGGAGATGAAGGCCGTTTTCCTCCGGCAGCATACGATCTAGCAGGATCAAGTCATATATTCCCTGTCTGATATACAGATTCGCTTCGCCGCCGTTATGACAGCAGTCAATGCTGTGTCCGTCCTGTTGTAATTGCCATGATACGGCGTGGCATAAGTCTTTATCGTCTTCAATGATCAAAATATTCATACTGCGTTTATCTCCTTGGGAGCCGGTTGTTTACATGCTGAATGTTTGCAGTGCGGGCTCAATTTCGCTCACGGGCTTTCGTGAACGGTGTACGATATAGAAGGATGCCACAGCGAGAATCATTGAAGCAAGAATGACGCAGTCATTCTTGTAACGCAAGCCGCCGGGCTTGCGTTTATTATACCATATTAATTTTTTAAATAAATCCTAAATATTTTACTTTTATAAAAAGTATTAAATTTAGATTTTCCTTTAGAAATTTTTTAGAAGATATTTAGAAATATTTTGGGATAAAATAAGACCCGGAAGAAAAATACTTGAATCTGTTTATAGGAGAAGGATGCGCATGATTCGGAGAGACAAAAACAGGAAACCAATGAAGAGGAGAGCATATATAACGGCGATGATGTCTGCTTTGTGCTGTATGGCATTTCTTTCTGCCTGCGGCAGCAAAGAAGAAGAGATTCCCATGGGACGGTATGCGGACAGGGAAGTGAAACTGCCGCCGGGCACTTTTGACTATATGCATCCTTGTACGGACGGAAGCTATTACTTGTACGGTCTGGATACAAACTTGACGTATGTGGACGCGCAGGGCGTAAGTAAAGAAACAGACCGGGGATGGGAGAATAACGCTAATGTCAATAAGAAATATTATGTAGGAGTGGCAGACAATGGCGCGTCTGTTTTCGCTTATACACCCAAGTTTTGGAATGATGAAGAATTGGAGGACTTGTGGCTGAAAGGAGATACCCGCTATCTGTACTATTATGTGGATGAGGCAGGGCAGAAGAACGCACTTACACCTTACGGGGAAGGCTATCAGAAGGCAACAAACCTGAATATGTTCGCTTTTTTACCGGATGGAGAGTTATATGCGGCGTCTGAAAATCAGGTGTACCGGATGGATGTGGAGACTGGTGAGGTGCGAGGCTTGTTTGCCACATTGGGACAGACAAAATCCATTGTCTTTGCAGATGATGTGATGCTTGCGGCGGATACGGAGAAAGCTTATCTCTATCATATGACAGAAGGAAGGCTGTTGGAGGATAACAGTGTTCTGAGCGATTTCGTTGCAAGCCACAGTATCGGCGGTCTTGTTATGGCGGTATCTGACAAGGATAACAATATGGAAGTTGTGGAAGGAGAAGACGAAAATACACCGATTTTGTATATGGCATGCCGTACGGGAGTGTACCGTTACATATGGGGCGGCTCAGTGGTTGAACAGATTGCGGAAGGACAGATGACGGCGCTCGGAGATACCCAGAGAAATCCGCTTGCCCTGCAAGTACTTGATAACGGGGAATTCCGCATTTTGTTCAGTGGTAATTACATGGTGGAGATGTACTATGACGAGACGCTTCCGGCAAGACCTTCTAAAGAACTGACGGTATACAGTCTGGAAGAAAACGGATGGATACGCTATGCGGGACAGCTTTTCCAGAAAGAACATCCGGATGTGCTCGTAAGGTATGAGACGGGTATGGACGGCGATCATGCGGTCAGTAAAGAGGATGCGCTCAAGAACCTGAATACGCGTCTGCTTGCCGGGGATGTGCCGGATGTGATCGTACTTGACAATATGGATATCGAGCAGTATGCAGACAAAGGTGTGCTGAAAGAACTGGACAGTGTGCTACAGCCATATCTGGATGACGGAATACTGTACCGGAACATCGTCGAAGGAATGCGGATGACAGACAAAAATAAAATATACAGTGTGCCGATGATGGTTTATCTTCCGCTATGGCTTGGAGAAGAGATGTATCTGGAGGGGGAAGACAGCCTTGAGGATATTATTGCCGGCATGGACCGAGGAAGATGGCAGGCTGGATGTGGAGAAGCTGACGGAATATTATCGGGCGGCAGTACAAATGTGGGAAATAGACAGTGCCGGATTAGGCGGCGCGGCGCGTGAAGCATGGCAGAAGAATAATACGGAGACTTATGAACCTACGGATATGATGATGATTGACATCGGGTTCAATTATCAATACTGTGCACAGCAAAATTTCGGCGAGACATGGATGCAGGTCGGATTCATGTTAAATCCGTGGGTCGGCTCGACAAACATACATGTTATCAAGAATAATATGGCAGCGGAGTGGCAGACAAAGGAACTTGAAGACGTAGTGACATTTGGAGAGTACACGGGACAGGCAGATAATGTCTACTGGGCAAAGATTATTGTGGGATTGTGCGAACAGGGCAAAGAGACGGAGCTTGCCGAAGAGTATCTGAAGCTGCTTCTTTCTGACGCGATGATGCGGAAATGGTGGCTGGATAAACCACGAAATCAGAGCGGCATTACGATACGGAAAGATTCGCTTGCCGACATCATGGATATCGATAACGTAGAGTACGGAGAGATTATGGGATGGAAAGACCCGGGAATACTGAATGAAGAGAATATGTGGCCTGCGGAGGAAGAGAAACAGTGGATTTATCAAATGATGGAAGATGCCGACTGCTGTTATAGGCCCGGAACGATGTTGGAAGAGTGCGCCATGGAGGTCGGGCTTAAGGTGCTCGACGGTGAGCTGACGCCTGAGGAAGGAGCAAAAGAAGTTGAAAGGAAAATGGCAATTTCGATGGAAGAGTAGGAGACTGTTGTTTTTGCTGCCGGGCTTTGCAGGCGTAATGGTATTCTATCTGCTTCCGTTTCTGGAAGTAGTGCGGCGTTCGTTCTTAAAATCCGGAAACGGCGCTTTTGCCGGAATAGATAATTATCAGACGGTGTTTGTCAACAATGCGTTTCGACTGGCGGCGCGAAATACGTTGTTGTATATGGCGCTTGGCGTACCGCTTCTGATGGGAATCAGCTTGATACTGGCGCTGCTTCTGCGCAATCTCGTGCAGCGGCGGAAGTTTGTATCCGCTATGCTCCTGCCGATGGCGGTGCCGGCGGCAGTCATGGTGCTGGTGCTTCGGATTCTGATTGACAGGCAGGGACTCATCAATGGGATTATGACAAATATGTTAGAAAAAATCGCTATGCTGCCAGCCTTTGAAGGGATTGACTATCTGAATTCTGGATGGGCATTAGCAATTGTGGTGTGCAGCTTCCTATGGAAAAATACGGGGTATATGGTGATATTGTGGCTGGCTGGTCTCGCCGCGCTGCCGAAGGAAGTGGAAGAGGCGGCGAGGGTGGATGGCGCGAACAGATGGCAGAACTGGCATTACATTATCAGACCGGGACTTTCCGGCAGCTTTTTTACAATCGGAATGTTGTCCGTCCTGCAGATTTTCAAAAGTTATCGGGAAGTATGGATGGTGGCGGGAAACTATCCGCAGGAGAACATTTATTTTCTGCAGCATCTTTTGCAGAACTGGTACTTAAAGCTGGAATTTGACCGCATGGCGGCGTTGACAGTCCTTTTGTCGCTTGTACTGCTGGCGGTATGCCTGTGTCTGCAAAAGAGACTCGAACCGGACAGGGAGAGCGCCGCGGTGATGAAAAATAAACTTGGAAACAGAGTGAGGAGACGATGGGCGTTGTGCAAATCATACCGGGGAAAATAGAAAACCGCAAAAAAAAGAAAAAGAAAAATGCATGGCTTGCGACGGTGATCTGTTTTCTGACGGCCTTTATCATCTGTCTGCCGCTTCTGATGATACCCGGAGGGGCATTTGCGGATTCGTCCGAAATCAGGCAGATGCTGTCACCGGTTCTGGGAGAGTCCGGAGGATATGCGGATTGGCATATGCTTCCTTTTTATCCGACAATAGAACATTTTCACAGACTGTTAGTCGGCTCTCCGGCGTTCTATAAATTGTTCTGGAATACGGTCGGCATGACGGCTGCCATACTTGCGGGACAATTGATCGTCGGTCTGCCATCTGCTTGGGCTTTTGCGGCTTTTACGTTCAAGGGCAGGGATTTTTTGTTTGGGTTGTATGTTGTGCTGATGCTGCTGCCGTTCCAAGTCATGCTCCTGCCACAGTACATTGTCCTTCAACAGCTTGACTTGTATGGCAGTCCGCTTTCTGTCATTCTTCCAGCGGTTTTCTCCACTTTTCCGGTGTTTATTATGTACAGAGGATTTACGCAGATTGACTCGGAGATTCTGGAGGCGGCAAGGCTCGATGGTGCGGGAGAAATGCAGATATTCTTATATATTGGTCTGCCGCTCGGAAGGATGGGAATCCATGCGGCGATGGTTTTGAGCTTCTTGGAATATTGGAATCTGGTAGAGCAGCCGATGGCGTTTCTTGAGGAACAGAAAGACTGGCCGCTATCACTGTATCTTCCACAGCTTGGCATTGACCAAGCGGGATTTGCATTTGCAGTGTCCGTGGTGGTACTGATTCCGGCACTGTTTGTCTTCGCTTTGGGGCAGGATGCACTGGAAGAAGGAATTACTTATACCGGGACGAAAAAATAGGCTGGAAAACGCTTCTAAAACTTATGCCGGAGGACATGGGAAAGGTTCGGTGCAGATATGGAATCTAAGAAAAAATTATGGCGGGGGTTTGCAATCTTCATGGCGGTTATGCTTGTTATGACATTCGTGTCACGAATAGTCTATGTCAACAGGCTGCCGCGGGTTCACTGGGCGAATCCTACGGCGGCTTCGATTACCAATAAACTGACGGCAGAAGTAACTGTGGAATTGGTCAATTCCGAGGCGGTCACAGGAATGGAAGGGCTGCTTGTCAAGAGAGTGTGCGTCGCGGCAGGAGAACAGATTGATGCCGGAACCGTCCTCTATGAAATAGACACGGAGGATTTGCAGGTACAGCTTGCGGGACTGGAGGCGGAAGAACAGGTATGGCAGGATCAGGTAAGCGCGCAGCGCGGAGAGGCGGAGCGGGAGATGGTACGTGCGCAGGAAGATTATGACACAACTGTCGCAGAACTTGATAGGAAGATTGCAGATGAGACAAGACTGCTGGAAGATGCCATGGAGGACTTGGATACCCATATGTTCCGTCTTCCTAAGGAGGATGCACCGGATGAAGTGTGGATTGCGTGGGCGGACGAGAGAAAGCGGATTGACCGGGAAATCGAAGAACGCAAGCTTGCCATCGAGGAGGCGGGGTTTGAGAAAGAGAAAGTCTTAAAAGAGGCAGGCAGAGAAATTGAGGACGCAAAAAGTGCGCAGAATGAAGTGGAAGGAGCGTACAGTTCCAGTTACTCTGCAATTGGTCAGGTGCAGGCTAGGCAGAATAAGATTGAGAGTTGGAAGGGTATCTTGGAAGACGGGGGAAGAATCACAGCCGAACAGGAAGGCACGGTGTTGGAGGTCATGCTGCAGTCCGGTGTACGCATGGGAACCGAAGCGGTGATGCGTTATGCAAATGCTGACAGCAGCCGGATTTTTCGTACGATCATTACACAAGAGCAGAAATCCATGGTACATACAGGAGATACGGTAAAGCTTAGTTTTCCGGGCAGTTCTGAGGAAGTGGGAGAGACAATTGATTCTATTGTGCAGGAGAACGGCAGTTATACAGTGACAATCTGGCTGGAACCGGCGGTGGCGGTGGGACGCACGGAAGGGATTATGGAACTGACATCCACGTCGGAAATCTATGATTTTGTAGTCCCGCGGCAGGCGGTTCATAACGACGGTGGAAATTGCGTCTATGTATTAGAAGAGAAAAAAGGTATTCTTGGTACGGAACTAAGCATCACAAGCATGACGGTGCGTCTTCTTGATGAAAATGAAGATAATGCGGCAATCGCTGATGAACTGCTGACGAGCGACATGAAGATTGTAACGCAGAGCAGTAAAGAACTGTCGAATGGGACGGCGGTGATGGAGTATTAGGGGCGTTGTGCTAAGAACGCTGCAAGGGCGCTTGAGTGGTGATATAAGGGATACATAAAGAAAGAGTATCGGACAGTAGAACATACATTGCCCGATATTTTTTTATGTGCTTTTTTGTATATAAAAATGTATTTGCATATGGTACAATAGACGCAAGCCCGGCGGCTTGCGTCACAAGAATTACTGCGTAATTCCTGCCTTGGTGATTTACGTTGTGGCATTAATTGGATGTTACAATATTTAAGAAGAGCGCAAAAGGAGAAGGCGATGGGAGACTTCAAAGGACTGACAGAAAAGCTGAAACTGAAAGAAAACAGATACGTAATGGAAGCAGAAAAGCTTACAATAGGAAAGGGCGTGATAGCCTGCGGTGAAAATATGCTGATACCATTGGAGGCAGTTTCTTTTGCGGAAATATCGGAGCCGGAGCAAAACGGACTAAGTGTCTATGCGTTGAAGATTCAGAATCATGCGGGAACGTGCTTCTATATAACAGCCCCGGAGGTCGGTTTCATAAGAGAGATACGCAGCGCCCTGATGATTTGCATGAATGACAGGAGCGCCTTATACAGCGGTATGGAGAGGGCTGCCGTGGCAGGAGGATATAGGATCTGCAAAGACCAAATCGTTGCCGCAGGTGAGATACGGATTGACAGTATCGGACATGCCAAAATCTCCAAACCTGCCATAAACAGAGAGGAAAATACAAACATTGCCGATGCCATAACAATATTGGAGGATGAATGGAAACTTCTTGAGAATTATGCGCTGCAGAGAATGAAAGACTTTCCCAAACAAGATAGAAATCATACCGTATGTGAGGCGTTAGCGGCGTCTGCTGAACTTAAGAACAGGGAAAAATGCAAAATGATACTGGATGTGTCGGGTAATGATGCACTGGATATGATCATAGCAGGTGCGCCGATTGCGATCAAGGCGATTGTGAATAAGATTATGTAGCGGAGGACATATGGCGAGAACAATAGGAATTGGAATACAGGATTATAGTAAAATCATTGAGAATAACTATTTCTATGTGGACAAAACAACATTTATCAAAGAATGGTGGGAAAGCGGGGATGAGGTGACGCTGATCACCAGACCGCGCCGCTTTGGAAAGACGCTCACGATGAGCATGACAGAACAGTTTTTCTCGGTAAAGTATGCAGGAAGGGGCGATTTGTTTGAAGGGCTTGCCATCTGGCAGGAGGAAAAGTTCCGTGCAGTGCAGGGAACCTATCCGGTCATCAGTCTTTCATTTGCGAATGTTAAAGAAACGAATTATCGGGATACGCGTGCCAAAATCTGTCAAATGCTTGCGGATTTGTATACAGACCATTCTTTTCTGCTTGAAAGCGATGCGTTAAGAGAAGGAGACAAAGAGTTTTTTAGGCGTGTTAAGGCGGATATGGGGGATGTAGAGGCAACATTGGCAATTCATAATCTGGCCAAATACTTAAACCGCTACTATGATAAAAGAGTGATCATTTTGTTGGATGAGTACGATACGCCCATGCAGGAAGCCTATGTGGATGGTTACTGGAAAGAAATGGTGGCATTTACGAGAAGTATGTTTAATGCGGCCTTTAAGACTAATCCATATTTAGAGCAGGCGATCATGACCGGAATTACGAGAGTCAGCAAAGAATCCATTTTTTCGGATCTGAATAATCTGAAAGTTGTAACGACGACCTCAAATGAGTATGGCACGTCTTTTGGCTTTACGGAAGAAGAAGTTTTTGCAGCTATGGATGAATATGGACTGACAGAAAGAGAAAAGGTAAAAAGCTGGTATGACGGTTTCATATTCGGGAAATGGAAAGATATTTATAATCCGTGGTCTATCTTAAACTATCTGGATACAGGAGATGTTGCAACATATTGGGCAAACACCAGCGCCAACAGTCTGGCAGGTAAGCTGATCAGGGAAGGCGGGCGCAGGGTAAAAGAGTCTTTCCAAAGTCTGTTGCAGGGAGAACATCTGATTGTGCCGATCGATGAACAGATTGTTTATGACCAGTTAGATGATAATGAGAATGCAATATGGGGCCTTCTTGTAGCGAGCGGTTATCTGAAAGTATTGCAGTATCAAAGATTTGAGACGGATGAAATATGGGTTGCACCTAACTATGAACTGACATTGACTAATTATGAAGTAAAAATTATGTTTAAAAATATGGTACGGGGGTGGTTTAACAAGAACCTTTCGGATTACAATGATTTTATCAAAGCGCTCCTACTGAATGATCTGGACGCCATGAACGAATATATGAATCGTGTTGCCAGTGAGACCTTCAGTTCTTTTGATACGGGAAAGCGTGCTTCCGGCAAGGCGGAGCCGGAGCGGTTTTACCATGGGTTTGTATTGGGACTTATGGTAGAACTGGAAGACCGGTATGTAATTACTTCGAATAGAGAGAGCGGATTTGGGCGGTATGACGTCATGCTGGAGCCGAAGAGAGAAGATTTGGACGCCTATATCATAGAATTCAAAGTATACAAGCCGGGGAGAGACCAGTCGCTTGAAGATACGGTTAAGAAAGCGCTTGCACAGATAGAAGAAAAGCAGTATGCGTTGTCACTCAGGGCAAAAGGAATATCGTCGGACAGAATCAAAATGTATGGGTTTGCGTTTGAGGGAAAGAATGTATTAGTTGGGTAGGTATTGACCGGGCAGTAATTTGGAAGCGAAGAGGAATAAAGTTTTCTTCTCAGTCTGCCGATAATATTAACATGACAAAAAAATATTGCGCATATATAGAATGACAAGGAAGGTCGGGATTACTATCATGAGGATAAAAAGCAGAGATTAAAGTTGATGATTATGGGATGTTGCGGCGTCAGCTTTTATTTCTGCTTTTTTGTGCGTGAGAATAGTGCAAGAGGGATTAACGTGAAGAAGAAAGATGTTTTATCTGTGATAGATTCTTTGGAAAAAATCAACAGTGTGATTGCCAGAAAACTGGACTCAAATGTACTGGTGGAGACAGAGGTTCTGGCGGACTGTCAGGATGCTGCGATCGCGGTCGGTAATGAAATCGAGAAGACAGGAGAGGTGGGAGAGGAGACGGTCCGCCTGCTAGAAGCTTATTGCGAGAACATTTATCAGATAAGTAGTAACCGGACAGATATCAATCAATGCAGAAAACTGGCCAAGAAGATTCAGAAACAGCTTGTGCAGATACGCAATCAAGTGAAATTCAATCTGCCTGAGGAGAAGAAACAAGTTGTATTTCTGCCATATAAGGCGTCCATGTGGGATTCGTTAGAGAGCGTATGGAGGGCGGCTACAGCCGATGAAGAGTGGGAGAGCATCGTGATGCCGATTCCGTATTTTACGAAGAATAAGGACGGCACGCTTGGAGAGATGCACTATGAAGGCGCGGATTTTCCGGATGATGTCCCGATTGTGGACTGGCAGCAGTACTCTTTGGAAGCAGAGCACCCAAATGTTATCTTCATACATAATCCGTATGACCAGTATAATCTTGTGACGACGGTACATCCGCAGTTTTATTCATCAAAGATTCGAAATTATACTGATAAATTAGTATATATCCCGTATTTTGTTCACAGAAATGATACGGTTAAAGAAGATTATTGTGTACTACCCGGAACATTATATGCGAATGTAGTAGTGCTGCAGTCAGAAAAAGTCAGAGAGCAGTATATCAGATATTATTCGGCTGCTTTACCGGAGTTGGCGGAGAGAGTCGGCAGGAAAGCGATAGAAGAGAAGTTTCAGGCGCTCGGTTCGCCGAAGTTTGATGTGAAAGAGACAGGTTCAGATGCAGTTCCGGAAGAATGGAAAGAGTTTTTAGACGGTAATAAGAAGGTGCTGTTTTTCAATACACATTTGAATGGACTCATAGCAGGCAAGAGCGAGCAGTTCCTGAAAAAACTGAAGTGGGTGTTTGGTTTCTTTCAGGCAAGAGAAGACGTTGTACTGTTGTGGCGTCCGCATCCGCTGATGGTGGACACTGCGCGTTCCATGAATCCGGCGGCAGTAGAACCGTATCTGAGGCTGGTTGAGAAGTATCGGGAAGAAAAGATAGGAATCTATGATGATTCCAAAGACTTGCACAGAGCCATCAATTTGTCCGACGCTTATTACGGAGATCCCAGTTCGGTTGTAGAACTGTTCAGAAATCAGGGAAAGCCGATTATGATCATGGACCATACAATTGTTGACAATGATTGAGGCGTATCATGTTAATCATTGCGCGGAAATGAGGTAAAGATTGAAGGTACATCACTTGACAGATGATGAATTGCGGCAGGTTCAACTGATACAGCTTGAGATGCTGAAGGAAGTAGATCGAATCTGTAATCTCTGCGGCATTCAATATAATATCATAGCAGGTACACTTCTTGGGGCTGTAAGGCATAAAGGCTATATCCCTTGGGACGATGATGCAGATGTTGCGTTCCTGCGAGAAGAATATGAGAAATTCCGTGCTGCCTGTGAGAAGGAACTGGACCACAGCCGATTTTATTTTCAAGACCACAGGAATACGACAGGCTATCGCTGGGGATACGGCAAACTCAGAAGAAAAGGCACCTGTTTCCTAAGGGAGAATCAGGAGCATATGCCCTATGAACAGGGAATCTTTATTGATATCTTCCCTTTAGATGCTGTTTCCGACAATAAGGCGGTGAGGACATGGCAGAATTTTCATTGTTATTGTATCCGCAAGATGATGTGGGCGCCGGTCGGGAAAATTGTTTCAGGGAATAGGTTCTTGAAGTGCTGGTATCGGTTTCTGGACCGCATTCCTGCGGCTATGATATACGGACACTACAATAGATATGTGCAGAGGCGCAATAAGAAGAACACAAAGTGGGTGCGCATTCTGACATTCCCGACGCCTAATAAGGAATATGGCTATCTGCGGGAATGGTATGAAAACCGGGAGAAGATACTATTTGAAGACGAAATGTTCTGGAGCATCAAGGATTATGATGCGTATCTGTCGTTTAAATTCGGGGACTACATGAAACTGCCGCCGATGGAAATGCGCAAGGTGCATCCGGTGACGAAGCTGCAGTGTCTATAGTGAGCGCAGCGCAAACGGCAGGGTATATACACGATGCCAGAAAGATGAGAGGAAAAACCCATGAAGAAAGTCATTACATACGGTTCCTTTGATTTATTTCATGAAGGTCATTATCGGTTATTACAAAGAGCAAAAGCTTTGGGGGATTATCTGATTGTCGGGGTAACGACAGAGCACTATGACGAGTCGCGCGGCAAGATGAATGTTGTAGATTCTTTGATGGATCGTATTGAAAATGTGCGGAAAACGGGATTTGCAGATGAAATCATTATCGAAGACCATGTGGGGCAGAAAACGGAGGACATTATTAAATACGGCGTGGATATCTTCACGGTAGGTTCTGACTGGACGGGTGTGTTTGATTTTCTAAGGGATTACTGTGAAGTGGTCTATCTGGAAAGAACGAAAGATATTTCCAGTACAATGCTGCGGGCGAAGAAGTATAATATTATCCGGCTCGGTATCATAGGAACCGGAAGAATTGCGGCGAGAATGGTGCCGGAAGCGAAATACGTGAGTGGAATCAATGTAGATGCAGTCTATAATCCTCATATTGAGAGCGCCAGAAGATTTGCGGAACAGTTTGAGATGAACAAGTACATGGACGATTTGGAGGAATTCTACGAGGAAGTAGACGCCGTATACATTGCATCGCCGCATCAGACGCACTATGAGTATATTAAGAGCGCTGTTCAACACAGGAAACACGTTTTATGTGAAAAACCGATGGTCTTGCAAAAACAACAAGCCGAAGAAGTGTTCCGGCTGGCGGAAGAAAATGAGGTTGTTCTGATGGAAGCAATCAAGACCGCATACTGTCCGGGTTTCAATCAATTATTGTCTGTTGTGCGAAGCGGTGCAATCGGAAGTGTGAGAGACGTGGAAGCGTGTTTCACGAAGCTGGAGAATCCACTGAGCAGAGAATTGACGGATACTGTTTACGGCGGCAGCTTTACGGAACTGGGAAGTTACACGGTATTGCCGGTTTTGAAGATGTTGGGAAAAAATTACCAAGACTTGGAGTTTAAGAGCCAGATAGCTGCAAACGGACTGGATATTTATACTAAGCTGTATTTTACCTATGAGAATGCGCTGGCAACATCCAAGAACGGTCTGGGTGTGAAATCGGAAGGACAGCTTATCATATCGGGAACCAGAGGTTATATCCTCGTCGATGCTCCATGGTGGAAGACGACGTCTTTCGAAGTCCGCTATGAGGACAGCAGCCAGAATGAGAAATATTTCTCCAAGTTCTTGAATGACGGACTGCGCTATGAAGTCGGGGATTTTGTTTCGAGCATAAACGGTTTTAGTGAGAAACATTTTAAAATGACCAAAGGCGAGAGTATTGCGC
>VSOA01000079.1 GCA_009774585.1 Lachnospiraceae bacterium | reverse complement strand
CGTGTCTATCAGCGCGCCCCTCGATGTGTTGACAAGATACACACCCTGTTTCATACGGTTTATAGTCTCCGAATTAACAATATGTCTCGTCTCCGATGTCAACGGACAGTGCAGTGAAATCAGGTCAGCGCCCGACATCAGTTCCTCCAAAGGCACATACTCCACATCCAGCTTCGGATTAGGATACAAATCATATGCAAGTACGCGCATTCCGAATCCATTACAAATACGTATCATCGCCTGTCCGATCTTACCCGTACCGATAATTCCCGCTGTTTTCTGATACAGATCCACGCCCATCAATCCATTCAGACTCATATTGAAGTCTCTCGTTCTGTTATATGCCTTATGGGTATACCTGTTCACCGTCAATATCATACCCATGGCAAATTCAGCTACCGCTTCCGGCGAATAACTCGGAACCCGGAGCACAAGTATTTTGTCTTCCGCCGCCTTCACGTCCACATGATTAAAACCCGCACTGCGCAGAAGAATGGCCTTGACCTTCATCTCATAAAGCTGCTGTATCATCTGCGCATTTACATAATCATTCACAAAAATACAGACGGCATCATATCCTCTTGCAAGCGAGACAGTGTCCTCCTGAAAGGACATTTCATAAAAGCGGATATCAAATCCATATTCCTTCCCCATAGGTTCAAACCATATTTTATCATATGGTTTCGTGCTAAAAAAAGCTATCTTCATGCAAATTGCCTCCTCTTTCCATATTATTCATAGTATGGTCCAAGAAGGCAAAAACATTCGTATCTGTTAGGAATTTTAATGTGTCTGACATTTATGAAGATGTCAAATTCTTCATAAAGTTCAGTACCGACTGCCTAATGCTCTCGAAGAAATTCTTGGCAGCTCCCTCTACAACACTCCCCACAGCCTTATTGATCGCTGTATTGGCTTCCTCCACCAGTTCCGTGCTGTACTTTTGATACATCTCTTTTGCCTGATCTATAAAGTCCTCCGCTTCCACTTCTATAGTATCAAGTGTCTGCATAAATCCGGCAATTCTATCCTTATTTTCCTGTGTCAAAGTAATTCCCAGCTTATTTTCACTATCGTTGATTGCCTGACGTACGCTGTCCTCGTCCGACAAATCCACTTCACCGTCCGCTATCATATCGATCAGGCAGCCGACTATCGTCTCTTCACCCTTGTCCGCACCCTGCTGTTCTTTCTTCTGAACAGTCACAAATGCTACACAAAATATACCAAGAAGAAATAATACGATCCACAGTCCTGTCCTTCTATGCTTCTTCCTCATAAACTCCGTTTGCCTTTTGCCTTAATCTCTTCTTCGTCCAGCCGCCCGAACTGACGTCTCAAATTCTCTGCAATATCCAACGATAGATATCTGCATAAACATCTTCCTTATCCACTTCGTTCAACAGTTCATGCCTGTCTTTCGGATATAGTTTTATTTGTACATTCTCCATGCCTATCTCACGAAATGATTTGTAAACCGTCTCCACACTCTTACCGTAATTACCTACGGGATCGTCTTCACCCGCCAGAAAGAAAACCGGCAGATTTATAGGCATCTTCTTTAGTTTCTCCGCATCATGCAGATTATAGATCAGTTTAAACAGCGTCTGAAATCCGTTAACCGTAAATATAAATCCGCACAACGGATCGTCAATATATCTGCGAACATTGTCTTCATTCCTTGATAACCAGTCGAAAGACGTCTTAGGCACTTCGATTTGCTTATTATATACACCGAACGCCGCTTTATCCACCAGCCTGCTCACATGCTTATCGCCACAGAATACTTTCTCTATCGCCGCCAGCGCGCGTGCACACATAAGTACCGGTTTCGACTGCATACCGGTTCCGACGATAAGCGCACCGTCTATCCCGCTGCCGTAACGCATCAGATAATTGCGGGTGATAAAAGAACCCATGCTGTGACCCAGTATCAGATAGGGCACGCCCGGATATTTCTCCTGCATCATCTTCTTCAGTCTGTGCTCGTCCCTCACAAGAACCGTAGGGGCATCTTCTTTGCAGAAATATCCATAAGGCTCCCCCGGATTCACAGATTTACCGTGACCTAAATGATCGTCGCCGACAACCAATATTCCTTTATCAGCTAAATAGTTTGCAAAATCGTCATATCTGTCAATATACTCCGACATACCATGCACAATCTGTAAGATACACACAGGTTTCTGTGCCTCAGGAGTCCATCTTATTGCATGAATCTTATGCTCACCGTCTCTGGAATCGAAATAAAATTCTTCTTTGTTAATCACGCTGCTGCCCTTTCTTATACCCGACGCTTCACCGGTTCACTGATAACTTTCAATCCGCCAGATCCAATTTTTTCTGCAGAATCACAAACAATTAGCAAATCTCGGCTCCGGCAGGCATCGGCTTCTCAGGCGTCATAAGCGCCAGACTGCCCTCCGCATCTTCGGCACACAGTAACATGCCCTCCGACATCATCCCGGCAATTTCTCTCGGCTGCAGATTGACAAGAACCATAACTTTCTTCCCAACCATCTCGTCTGCGCTGTAATGCTGCTTGATACCTGATAATATCTGTCTGACTTCGGAACCGACGCGCACCTTTGAACATAAAAGCTTCTTAGATTTCGGCACCTCTTTACATTCTATAATTTCTCCGACTACAAACTGGCACTTATCAAACATATCATAAGTGATCGTCTCTTTCGCTTCAAAGTCAATCACATCTGCCGCAGCCTCCTCTTCCTTCTCCGCTTCTTCCGCCGCGCCTGCCTGCGCCTTTCTTGCCGCAAACATTGCTTCTACTTTCTCAGTAATCTCTTTTAAGTCCTGACGGACAAAAAGTATCTCCGGCGCCTCGGTCACCTTGTTGTTTTCAGGATACAATGAAGAAGCTTTCTCATAGTCCTGATTCTTCGCGCACTCTTCCAACACTGCGAAATCAACTAACTCTGCGTGAATCTGTGATGCAACCTTTGCCGCCGTTTCAGGCATATAAGGTTCTAAGAGCGAAGCTCCCGCCAATATACCGTTCAGCAGATTATATAACACCGTGGCAAGCCTGTCTCTCTTCGTCTCATCCTTCGCAAGCGCCCAAGGCATCGTCTCGTCAATATATTTATTGCACCGCTTAAACAATACAAATATCTCTGTGATAGCATCCGCCACGCGCAGTTCATCCATCTTCTTCGACACTCTGTCGTAGGTCTGCGCAATCACACGGAACAGATCGGCATCCACATCCTCCGCCCCGTCTTCCACTCCGACCCTCTTGTTCTCCACCATGCCGCCGAAGTACTTGTTACTCATGGAAAGCGTTCTGTTCACCAAATTTCCCAAAGTATTGGCAAGATCGGAATTCATCCTCTCTACCATCAAATCCCATGTGATGACGCCGTCATTCTCAAACGGCATTTCATGCAGTACAAAATAGCGCACCGCGTCTACGCCGAAGAAATCGATCAAATCATCCGCATAAATCACATTTCCCTTTGATTTGCTCATCTTCCCGTCGCCCTGAAGCAGCCAAGGATGTCCGAATACCTGCTTCGGCAGCGGTTCTCCCAGCGCCATCAGGAAAATAGGCCAGTATATCGTATGGAAACGAATAATATCTTTGCCGATCAAATGCAGATCGGCGGGCCAGAATTTCTTATACTGTTCACTGCTTTCACCATCGGCTTTATATCCAATGCCCGTAATATAATTAGTCAGGGCGTCCATCCAGACATAAATCACATGCTTATCATCGAAATCTACCGGGATTCCCCATTTATATGAAGTTCTGGACACACATAAATCCTGTAATCCCGGCAGAAGGAAATTATTCATCATCTCATTTTTGCGGGATACCGGTTGAATAAACTCCGGATGCTCATTGATATGCGCAATCAGCTTATCCGCATATTTGCTCATTCTAAAGAAATACGCCTCTTCCTTAGCCGGCTTCACTTCTCTGCCGCAGTCCGGGCACTTACCGTCTGCAAGCTGCGACTCCGTCCAGAAGGATTCGCAGGGCGTACAATACATTCCTTCATAATATCCTTTATAGATATCTCCCTGATCATACAGTTTCTTAAATATTTTCTGTACTTGTCCCTCGTGATAATCATCCGTCGTCCGAATAAATTTATCATAAGAAGTGTTTAAAGCATCACATATTCTGCTGATTTCACCTGCCACATTATCTACAAACTGCTTTGGTGTAATTCCTGCTTCCTGAGCCTTTAACTCAATCTTCTGTCCGTGTTCATCGGTTCCTGTCTGGAAATATACGTCATATCCGTCTTTTCTCTTGAACCTTGCAATACTGTCCGCCAGTACGATTTCATAGCTGTTGCCGATATGCGGCACTCCCGAAGTATAAGCAATTGCTGTTGTGATATAATATTTTCCTTTATTCATGATAAACCTCGTTTCTGTGCAAATATATACTGTTAGCCTATCATTAATAAAAATGGTTGTCAATTCCCCGTCATCATCAATCCGGAAACTATTATCACAGCCTCCGCCATCCGACAATCAATGTCCGTATTTACTGCCTGAATGCTGCATCGATAAATTCCCGGCTCAAAAACTGTAAGATTAGAGCCCTGACCCAACACGTTGTCCTGCATATCCGTCCATATCAGCCGCTCTCCCTCCGGCCATACAAGCCTGTCATATCCTTCCGCCTCCTCCAGCACGGCTTCCAGATCAAGCCGCCCTTGTACCGCCTCCGGATTTGCTGTCTGATCTATGTCTGCCGCTTTGACCGTAAGACGTGCATACAGCATATCATCAAGCCCGCAGATGACATCGTGAAGCCACCCCGTCCTGATAATGACTTTCTCATATGCACAGATCTGCGGCGAATCGTATGACCCTCCATGCACCGGGCAAGTATAGAATCCTCCATGCCATGTTCCCCCGCCGGGCTCGTTTTCATCCGGATGAAATACCGCCTGAAGATACTCCACCGTTCTGTCACACGTTATCACTTCCTTATCCGACACAGAATAATTATGATAGCATCCGGAAGTTCCCTCGCTCTCCGCCTGACTGCCGACATGAGCATGTCTGATTTCCGCACTCCCTCCGTGTATGCTATAAACGGGGTGAAACTGCTCCGGTATATACCCCTTCTCGCCATCCTCACAGCCTCTCCGGTACGCCTTCTCATTGTCCGCTCCGTTCCCCAAAAGAAGTCTTCCGTCAACCCATGCCGCCTTGCCTGCAGATAGATTATCCTCCACGGCAGCCCCATAGTAATCTATCTTCTCTTCCACGCCCTCTATATGCAGTGCCGCCTCCGGATTCAGAACCGCAAGCCCTGCCGGAACGTTCTGTGATTCTGCCGCCGCATGTGCCAACAAGTTCCAGCTGATTCGGGTTATGTCTATATTCTCCTGCCCAATATCCGGATTCCTGTCATAAGTATACTCCCCCGACTGCTGTCTGAATTTTGTGCCAAGACGATTCAAAATACCAACGGCAATATTCCTTTGCCCGGAAATATACTCGGTAATTTCCCGGAAGTCGTTCGCATCTGCAACGGCATATTCACACTGCACCCTGCCTCTGCTGCGGACGCCTGCCGCAGATTCCCCTTCTTGCCGTTCTCCCTGCGCTGCATATACTGCACCGCCGTGCATTCCAAGCATCGTTACTGCCAATGCCGCCATGCCTGCCAACATACGGAGCACTACCGGCAATGCCGTTTCTCTATTATTTCTTCCGTGATTATGATTGTATCTGTTTCGCACGATATCCAATCCACCTGCCTTCCTCATCATAGACTGCTTCGTAATCCGTGCAGCCGCTCCCTTCCATCCAGCCGCGTATGTAATGCTCCGTCAAATCACGATTATTCCCCCGAAGCAGACTCCCGTCCGACCATGCCGACCTGCCAAGCGTCAGATTATCGGAATTTGCCAGTACATATGTCTCTTCATATCCTTCAGGAAGCTTCTGAGAATCCGACAGCGCCTGAAGGAGCAAATCATAATGAATAGAGCGCATTTCTTCTTCTGTCTGTATCTTGTCAATCGCAGCTTCCGCATTCGGATCTCTTGTATATGAATAGTCTGTATCGCCTCGTATCAGTTTCGTTCCAACGCCGCTAAGCGCTCCGGATAAGCCGGATTTACCCTCAGCGGCATATTGAAAAAGCCTCTCAAAATCTCCTGCATCCAATATGACACGCTGACCCCCGGCATCTTGATAACATATCACGCCTCTGCTGTGAAACTGCCCTGTTTCCCCGGCTGCCGTTGCCGTAATCTTCATCCGCGGCAATACAGCGCACACTGCCGCAATGCATAATATTGCTACTAATTTTTTAGTCATGATCTGTTCTTCTCCTTTACTTCTTATGTTCCCTCGTTTCTTATGTTCCTTTACTTCTTATTGTTCCTTCGCTGTCCGTTCACTCCTCGTACGGTTCCAGATAGAGTGTATTCTCACCTGCATCGTAGCGGTACTTAAGCGTCTGCACCGCCAGCTTCCCAATGCGGTTCTCCACGGTCTTAAGCTGTCCGAGCAGCGTATCAAACTGGTTATTTACTTCCGTCATATTTTGGTTGAGTACCGTCTGTAAAGTCTGTTCCAGCTCACCGATGCTCTCCCATAATTTCTTATCTTCCTGCTCCAACGCAGTAATCTTGGCGTAAAGATTCGTGATATCAGTCTGTACCTGCTTCATATTCCCCTGAATCTCCAGAATCTGCTCCTGCACCATCGGAATCTTTTGCTTGTCCATAATCTGTACGATATCGGTAAGGTCATACAGCTTTGTCTGTGTCTCTTTCAAATTCTGAACAATCGTATTAACTTCCGTGCGGATTGCCCCAATCTGCTGACGAAGTTTATCGTCGTCCTCCTGATACTGTTCCATCGTCGCCGTCAGATTTTCTTCAACCTGTGTCATCGCGCTAAGCAGTTCCTCCACCTGTCTGCTCAGATACTCTATGCTTGACAGATAGTCTTCGCCCACTGTGTCCTGTTCACTACTCTGCGACATGTATTCCGAAGCCTCCTCCTCATGCTCTGCAGTCTCAAGCATCTTCCGTTTTGCCCTGAGTTCCTCCCTGCTTTCTTCCCGTGCACGGTCTTCGGCGGCATGTCTCCACAGAATCAGAAGCAGTATCACAATGACTACCACCGCAACCGCTCCGATAATCACGATTGCAAGACGATCCTCCCTCTTATCCGGATCATTTCTTCTCTCGTTTAGATAATCTGACACTTTTGTCATAAATTCACGCATAAAATTCTATTTTACCTCACTTTCTTACTTATATTTCTTTTTTCATTCTTCCTTCAGGTCTTATAAGCCTCAACATTTGGAAATCAACAGCGATGCGCCATAGAACCGTGCCATATAATACACGGAATAAAGTATACTTTAAGATGAATCCAAAGATTGTATAGTTAAGATACCAAAATCCGTTCTATTTTACAATATCGGAAAGTTGCACAAACTTTCCAACAGAAAAAAACCGGAGTATATCCCAATACCTGATATACTCTGGCTTCAACCCTTACAAACGAAATTGCGTTTAATATGTCAATATCTCATATCCGTCTTCCGTCACCACAAGCGTCACTTCCCATTGTGCCGACGGCTTTCCGTCGTCGGTGTAAACCGTCCAGCCGTCTTGGTCATCAATATAAATATCGGCTTTGCCCATATTGACCATCGGTTCTATGGTAAATACCATCCCCGGCACCATGAGCATCTCCGTACCTTTACTTGTCACATAACTGACAA
The DNA here is from genome assembly GCA_009774585.1 of Lachnospiraceae bacterium. Taxonomy (GTDB): domain Bacteria; phylum Bacillota; class Clostridia; order Lachnospirales; family Lachnospiraceae; genus UBA3282. Next base: position 5,324 of record VSOA01000079.1, on the reverse strand, counting down.
AAGGTTCCTCGTGAAATTCCAGTCCTACGCCGTGTCCTCCAATCTCACGCACGATGGAATACCCGTTTGCTTTCGCGTGGTCATTAATTGCCTGTGCCATATCTCCAAGAAAATTCCAAGGTTTGACCTGCTCCAAACCGACATCAATACATTCTTTCGCTACCTTCACCAGCTTCTGCGTCTCCGAATCCACATTACCCAGCATAAACATTCTCGAAGAGTCCGAGAAATACCCTTGATAAATTGTAGAAACATCCACATTAACAATATCTCCGTCCTTTAGTAACCGTTCCTTACACGGAATGCCGTGGCATACCACCTCGTTGATGGAGGTACAGACGCTTTTCGGAAATCCTTCATACCCGAGCGGCGCAGGTATACCACCCATCTCCTTCGTCATATCATATACAAGACGGTCAATTTCTTCCGTACTCATACCAATATGAATCTGCTTCTCAATTTCATCCAGAATTGCAATGTTCAGCTTACTGCTCTGCCTGATTCCCTCAATCTGTTCAGGTGTTTTCAATAAATCATGTCTCGGCACAATATGCCCTTCAAGAGCATAATGCTCAATCTTCTCATCAAATATCATATGACACGCCTTATATTTTCTTCCGCTGCCGCACCAGCACGAATCGTTTCTTCCAAGTTTCTTCATTGTCATATCTGCCTTTCTGCCTGTCTGCAATTAATAAATGCCGTGACAAACACTGCCGGACTGTTCCAGTAAATAGTAATCTCGTTGAGAGAATAGCATGCCGCATGATCGACATAGCATTTCATCGGCGGTGTGCCGACCGGAATCTGCTTCATTCCCACTTCATCACAGGGCATCCTAAAAGGTCCTCCGCTGACCCATCCGGGCATAGGAAGTTCAATGCCGTCACACTCCGTCGGCCGGTTATGCGGGTGTTTATATGCACGGTCGCCGTATCCTGTCACATAACTGTAATCCACTGCATTCGTCCCTAACAGATAATTCATCTGTGCAAGCGCTGTCTCCTCGTAAATCTTCGCACTGCTCTCGGATGATCCGCCGCAGGATAATCCATCCGCAGCATCCTGCCCTGCAGTATTCCGCTCTGTGATAAGCGCCGCCAGTGCCAGCAGCATACCGCGGTTCAACACTACCATATTGCTGCCCCAGACATAGTCATCCGGTTCCATCGCCACACCGTATCCTGATTCTTCCGCTACGCGGACTAATCTGTCCGCCTCCGCAAGTACCGCTTTCTTAAGATTCTCAATGTTCTCCGCAGACGCCCTGCACGATGTATCAGTCAAAACTGCCAGCGCTGCAAAGCCTGACACATCCGTCCATCCGAAATCCGTCTTCGTCAGATTTTCCTTAAGAAGCGCCGTCAGCTTCTCCTGATATTTCTCTTCGCCCGTGGCGACAAGCATTTCCGCCGCCGCCCACAACCGCTCGTCAAGGTCGCACACGTCGTCATACTCTCCCGTATTGCAGCTTTCCGGATTCTTAAACCCGACATATTCCGGATGTTTCTCCAGCCAGCCGTATGCACACTTAGCAGCGTCAAACAGTCTGTCGGCAAATACTTCATCGAATGGTCTGTACACTCTGGATGCGAGCGCCATAGAAGCCGCATAATCCGCCGTTGCCATAGAAGACACAGGGAACAAGTAGAACTGCGCCGTATCCTCCTGCGGCATAATGAAATCCGCATGACGCTCGGACGTCAGTTTGTGATATGCACCGCCTTCTTCATCCTGCATCTTGAGCATCCATTCCAGTTCATAACGGCACTCATTTAACACATCGGGAATCCCGTTGCCCGATTCCGGTATGTTCAAACTTTCCTCAAAACTCTCCGGAAAAAGATAATATGCATAAAGCAGGTGTCCTACCGCCACAGCCGCCGGAGAAATGTATCTGCCGTAATCACCCGCGTCATGCCAGCCTCCCTTAACTTCCTTCACCACGCTGTGATTCTCCCACAAAACGGCTGCCCCTGTGTGACAGCACGGATGTGTATAGACCCCTGCATACTCTTCCGTCAGTTCACAGCCACAGCGCTGATAATACAACGCTTTCGTCATATCCCGCTGCAGTTCACGATACACATCCGCACAGATTCGGAACTGATGCGATCTGTCACCTGCCTCGTTTACCACCATGTAGAAGCCTTCCTGCTCAATTTTGCTAAAATCAGCGACATATATATGATCCCCGGAAGCTTCGTCCATACCTATATCCTGCGCAGCACCTTCCATGACTGTCTGCCCCATCTTTATCATACCGCCTTCCACGGCTATTTGTTCCGGTTTCATCGCGCCGTCTTCCGTGGCTGCACATTCTGTCTCGGCTTGCTCCCTGCCGCTTTTCCTGCTGTCAGCTATGCCCTGCGTCACTGCTATCACTCGATAATTTCCGCCGGCAGTCATAACTGCCGTTTTCTTTGCATGCGGCAGATATCCTGCCTGATTACAATAAATCGCCATACACGTACCCTCTCTGTTGCTGCCGGCTCATCCCGCTACTCCGAATATCCTTTGTACCGGTCTGCTCCTTGCGTTTCTTGCCTATTCTAGTACATAGTACTCCATGCGCGTCCTCTTTTCAAGCGGTATGAATTTAACGTTCCGTGAAATATGTTGTCGAATTTTGCGATTTTTTATCTGTATAGTTTAATTTCATTTCTTTTGTTGGAAAATTATCCTAAAATTATCTTAGAATAAGGGTAAGAGCTGTACCAAGAATATACAGCCGCTGACCAATCATATACTACATACCCAATAAAAACTATAAATATCGGAGAAGAATATGAAATTTGGAGAATTACTCGCGACGCTGCGCAAAGAGAGAGGTGTGCTGCAAAAGGAAGTGGCGACTTACCTGAACGTGACTGTGGCAACCATCTCCAATTATGAAAAGGGCGTCCATCTACCTGACCTCGACACTTTAATCCTTCTGGCAGATTTTTTTGATGTCTCTACGGATTATTTGTTACAGCGAACAAACTACAAATCAAGTATGAACGTGCTGAACAGACATCTCACACCCGATTATACAGTGTGCGATCTGTTAAATACCGTTATGGAACTGGATGCGCGCAACACGCAGGCATTATTGGACTATGCGGAATTATTACTGCTGCGCAATAACATGAAGCGTGTCAAATAAATATGCCTCCTCCGCGCACAGAAAGAAGGGGTATCGAAACCTTGTGCGGTCCGATACCCCTTTCACTTCATGTCTACCTATAACATAATATCCGTTTACGCATATGTAACCGCTGATAACGTTACTCGGTCTCTTCCGACTCTTCCGGCGTAACCATGACGGTCGCCTCAATATGCAGATCCTCCGTCTCGCTCCAGTTACTGATATAGAAATAGTGTCTCTTATCCGAATCTACCGTATACTTAATGGCAGCAATACCCTCGACATACTCATAGTGCATATAATTCTTTCCATCCTTGAATCCCGTCTCATATTCCAAGTCGTCAGGAGTAGGCACTATTGTGGCTACCATCGTATCGCCTTTATTTACGTCGAAACCAGCAGTCATAAAAGTGTACTCCGGCGGAATCGTCCAAGTAATATTGCGAAACTCCCTGCCCGGTCCCACATTCACCACGTCATCCGTCATGATTACCTTATCGGGATCCAGATCGTCAAGCCTCATCATCAAAGTGTCCATTTCACTGTCCGAACCGCTGTTTACGTCTACAACTTCTATACCTTGCTCTGACCTTGCGATTGTATGTTCCGCCAGTTCCTGATATGCGTTTGCAACCCCATTGCCCGCCGCCAGCGCTGAGGTGCTACTACCGAACAGGAACAACGCCGCCACCACAAACGCAGTACTCTTCTTCATTCCGCCATGCTTATGATAATCCGCCATATACTTTACCCGCCTTTCGTAGCTTGATGTGCCGTCCGCTATTGCAAACAGCTGATACCGCTCTCTTCTACCGTCCATAAGAAGCATATCCATGATCTTCTGAAAATACTCCTCATGCGTAAATGTAACTTTTCCCTTTTTACATGCCGTCATATCGCAGCTCTTCTCACACAGCAAATCCATCTGTGCCAAAAGGATATACGCTGTAGGATTCAACGCGTGCAACAGAGTGGCAATACGTCCTAATGCTTTTAACAATAAATCATGGTTCAAATAATGACACAATTCATGGTAGAAAATGATTTCCGCTTCTTCCTCGGTGTAGCAATGTAACGGCAATATCACCACGCTTCCATGATGATAGGTGATACACGGTACTCGGACTGAATCGTTCCTGCACAACGATACCTTACCGCTCACACCAAGTTCCTTGCTGACTCTCTCAAACACTCTGGAAACAGCACCATCTTCCTCGGGAATATTCCCTTTGCATACCATCGTCCACCTGTGGCGGCGACACAGCCGATACAATAACAGCACGAGGAACGCCCCAAACCATATACACCCAAGCACCGTATTTAATCTCCCTATCCACGGTGTGGTGTAAAACAAATTGACTTCGCTCTCCAGCCCGTTCACATGAATCCGCTTATCAAGATAATACACAATATAGACAAACGGTACAAAAAACGCACATAAAGTAGCATCCGTCAGAAATCGCTGGAACCTGATATCTAACCCAAAAGGCGTCCTCTTTATCAGTTCACCTATCAGGTAAAATACTGTTCCTGCAACATCAGCTAGTAATAATACTACAAATAAATTACTTACCCAGTCCATTGATCATCTTCTGTATCCTTTCAATCTCATCTTGTCGTAATGGTCTTTGCTTTGACAATGCACAAAGAAATTCGTCTGCATTGTCGTGATTCCAGAAGTTCACATAGTCATCTGTCAACTGTCCTTTGTACTCCTCAAGGGGAATCAAAATCTGATAGAAGAATACTCGACCTTGGCGGTAATGTCTCAGATACCCTTTCCTCACCAGACGCGCCAGAAAAGTTGATACTGTCTGAGGTTTCCATTCCTTATGGTATTTATCGTTCACCCTCTGCATAACTTCCATAAGGCTAAGCTCTTCTTCTGCGTCCCAAACCGTTTTCATTACCAGCTGTTCGCAATCTGTTAAATTTTCAAGTGTCATATTCTGCCTCCTGTACTAAACTAGCTACAATCAACATTGTAGCAATAATATTAGAAATAAGTTCATATTTCAATACTATTTTATTATTCGTAGAATATCAAGCAAAATTTGACTTAAAAATACCCGAAAATAAACGATTACTATAGTAACAACGACATAACTCGACATATTAAGTGGAAAATCATAATACATATTGCATATCTGATGCAAAACATGTAAAATGCTTTATTACCCACTGCATTAAATTC
>VSOA01000078.1 GCA_009774585.1 Lachnospiraceae bacterium | reverse complement strand
ATGCCATGTTGAAGGTAATGCGGATATTTTCTTTGCTGTGTCTGGGAGCCTTTGGCTTTTTTTGCATTGGAATTAATTTCCTCTTTGACGGTTGCGGAGTCATTTTGCTCTTCCTCTTTTTCTTATGCATATTAAGTGATTTCTTGGTGATAAATGAAACGAAGCGTAACTTTTATCCTTGTGATTTCTGAATGCATGGATCAGTCAAAGTCAATATTGTCATTAATAAATTTAAATATTACATGAAAGTACACTTGCGGGTCGTAGTCCATGGCGTTGGCATGTCCGGCTTCTTTGGCGATATAGAGTTCTTTTTTGCCGGGAAAAGCTCTGTATACTTCATAGCCCATGTCCGTGGGTACGAAATCATCCTTTTCTCCATGGATAAAAAGCATCGGCTTATTACAGTGTGCAAGCTGTGAAAGAGCGGATGCCTCCACGTAGTCATAGCCTAAGCGGCGTCGGCTGATGATACGGCAGGTGTGGAGAATCGGAAAAGCAGGAAGATGATAATCACGTTTCATGACGCAGGCAAAAATATCCCAGACGCTGGTGTAACCGCAGTCCTCTATGTAGCCGACTACATGGTCAAGGTTCTTGCCGGCGGTCATCATGACGGTAGCACCGCCCATGGACACGCCGTGGAGGATGATTTTCGCTTCCGGGTCCTTACAGATGATCCACTGGATCCACTCGGCAATATCTTCTTTATCAAGCCAGCCCATGCCGATGTATTTGCCTTCGCTGATTCCGTGCGCGCGGTTGTCAGGCAGCAGTATATGATATCCCTTCTTATAGAAAACCGCGCCGTAGGGCAGCATGAAATGATGGCTGTCTTTATAGCCGTGGATGGAAATAATCCACCGATGAGTGTCGGCGTCATGCATACGGTATTTTGCCCGCAGGATTAGACCGTCGTGGTTTGTGAGGGAAGCATTTTTCATGGTCTGTTCAAATTTAGCGCCCATGGACCGGAGCTTTCGTCTGTTTTCGGTATAAGCGGCTTCGGCAGGGGAAATAAGTTTTTCCGGTGCAGTGTCGGACGCATCAAGACAGTCCCTCGCGCTTGCCGGAGACTCCGGCGGCGTCTCGTTTCTGTTCGGGACCGCCCTTAAAATGTTTTTGATAAAAATAAGGCTGATCCTGCGGAGAATCAAAAGGAGTGCAGCCAATATAAATAAGATTTTACGGCAAATTCTTTTCATGATCTATTACCTCCTCTGTACAGTATACCATTTTGCCGGATACATTCAATAGTGCAGCATTCAATAATACATGCAATAGTGGGGGAAGTCTTCGTTGCAATCGGAGTGCAAATGAAATATAATGGAAACGTATTTCGGGTTCTATAGTATAGATCGTAAATCGGGTGGAGTGCATAGCGATGTCATATACGTCTTATTCATTTGCTTTATTTGTAATTTTGACAGTTTGTGTATATTATATAGTGAGAAAGAAATGGCAGTGGGTTGTGCTGCTTGTTGCAAGCATGTTTTTCTATTTATGTGCCGGCCCTGCCCTTTCAATCTATCTTCTGCTGTTTTGCCTTGCGACCTGGTATGGCGCGAAACGGATAGGAAGGCGGAAATCCGGTATGCAGGTATCGGAGAAGATGCTGGGACTGCTGGCAGTTTTTTTGATTTTCATTAATATCGGCGTTCTTTTCATCCTCAAGTGGAGCGGTATGGAGCTGGCGCTTCTTAACCGGTTGTTCGGGACAAGTCTGGGGTGGCGGTTTGTGATGCCTCTGGGGATGAGCTTTTTCACATTTCAGAATACTTCGTATGTGATTGACGTGTATAAGGGAAAGATTCAGGCAGAGCGCAATTTCTTTCATTATTTACTGTATGCGAGCTATTTTCCGTATATCGTGTCAGGACCGATTAACCGGTACGCAAAGATGGAACGGCAGTTTTTTGCAGGACATGCTTTTGACAAGGAACGGTTTTATCAGGGACTGCTGCGGATCCTCTGGGGCTATCTGAAGGAGATGGTGATCGCGGACAGAGCGGCGATTTATGTCGAGGAGGTGTTTGGCCACTATTATATGTATCGCGGACTGTTTATTCTGATTGCCGTCCTGCTGTTTTCTCTGCAGCTTTATATGGACTTTAGCGGGTGTATGGATATTGTAATGGGAATATCCATGCTTTTCGGGATAGAAATGACAGAGAATTTCCATGCGCCGTATGCAGCGACGACTACAGCGGAGTTCTGGAGAAGATGGCATATCTCGCTTACATCATGGCTTAGGGATTACATCTATATACCGCTCGGCGGAAACCGTAAGGGTAAAATGCATAAATATCTGAATGTGATGGTCGTATTTCTGTTCTGCGGAATGTGGCATGGCGCGGGCGTCACCTATCTGATATGGGGCGGACTCAACGGATTGTATCAGGTCATCGGCGATATGACGGTTACCGTCAGAAAGAAGGTCTGTGAGCTTGCAGGACTTAATGAAAACAGTCACGGTGCGATGGTTCGCAAGAAACTGACGACGGCGGTACTGATTGAATTCGGCTGGCTGTTCTTTCGTGCGGAAGGCTTACAGGAAGCGTTTGTGATGTTACGGCGTATGTTTACCGGATGGAATCCGTGGATATTGGCAGATGGCACGCTGTATCAGGCAGGACTGGATGTATGGGATTTCCTGATTTTGGTTGTGGGGACAGTGTGTGTCGGCTGGGTTTCCCGCATGAGCAGCAGGCTGGATCTGCACCGGTTGTTTGTGTCGCAGAGCTGGCTGTATCAGACGGTAGTGATTCTGGGTGTTGCAGTGATATGGTATTTGTTTGGGATTTACGGACCGGGATTTGATCCGGTTGACTTTATCTATTTTGAGTTCTGACAGATATGAACGGAAATAATGTATAAGCAGGGATGGTAGTGATTGATGGGTAAATATATCAGAGCAGCGGCAGGAATAATGATGGCGCTGTTAGTTTTTGGCAGGCTGGGGCATGTGCTGGCAGCCAATTATGACGGAAATCAGTCAATGGACGGGTTTTACCGGCTGGAGCGGGACACGGTGGATGTTATGTTCTATGGCAGCAGCCATGTCTATGCCGGGGTGAACGTCGTTGATTTATGGGATGATTACGGGATTGCCGGATATAATCTGGCAGGGACGATGCAGACCTTATGGAATACCTATTACAATATGGAGGAGACGCTTAAGTACCAATCGCCGAAGGTAATGGTGGTCGATTTGTACGGTCTGCTGATTGAAGATGAGTATTACGGTTCATCCAATGTGATCAAGAATGTGAGCAGTATGCGGTTTTCCCTGAATAAGATCAAGAATGTCTGGAGCAGTGTGCCGCACGAGGAATTTCTGACTTATCTTGCTTCTTATCCGCTGACGCATGACAGCAATACGGAATTGAAACGGGGCAATTATGACGAGAAGGTAAACAATCTCGGCGGTGAATGGTATAAGGGGTATCGACCGACGTACGCAGTCACCGAGTATGGCGCGCTTCCGCAGATCGATGCGAATCCTGAGAAGGCTGTGCCTTCAGAGAAGAATAGGGAATATCTTGACAGAATGGTGGCATTTGCGAAAGAGCATCAGATTCAGCTTATGTTTATGGTGGTGCCTTATGCAGGTCTGCAGAAGCAGGACCAGTCGTTATATCGTTGGGCGGAGGAATATGCCGGGGAAAACGGTGTTCCATTCTTAAACGGCAATCTGTACTTGAAGGAAATGGGATTTCATCCGGCAACGGATTATGCGGAGGCATCGCATTTGAATTACAGCGGTTCGTGCAAATATACGGCGTATCTTGGCGAGTGGCTTACGCAGAATTATGAACTTACAGACCGCCGTGGCGGGCAGGCGTGGGATTCTTGGCAGAAATACAGTGACTGTTATGCCGCTTACAGGGCAAATCTGGAATTAAAAGGAAGTAAGGATGTAGAAAGCTATCTTCGCAAACTCGAGGAACGTGAGGATTATCTGATCATTATTTCTCTGGACAATCAATACAAAGAGAATGAATTAGTCGGGATGCTTGAAGAGTTTATGGGAATCGATCCTTATGAACTGGACAATTCGGCTTCGGTCGTGCTGGATAACGGGACGATACGGTATCAGACGCCGGCGCAGCCCAAATATCTGTGGTATACGGAGACGGATCTGTCTGATATCGCGGTAGTAAGAGGCGAAGAAGGCAGCATGGAGGTGCTGGTGAACAATCAGGTGCAGAATCATTCATTCAGCGACGTTACGATTATGGTATACGACAAGACGCTTGACACGATAGCGGACGTGGTTTCTTATAACGCAGACGGCGTCCTGACCCGTTGAGCGGTTGCCCATATTTGCGATAACGTGAGGCAGGTTTATGCGGAAACACTTCATTTTGTGGGGTGTTTCCTTTTTTGTGCAATATGTCCTTTCAGTTTATAAAAAGGCACCTTTTGACACCCTAGATGGGGTTCGGTTTTTTACATTTCTTTATCAAATCTTCATAATTGATCTGTATCCTATTCTTGAGCAGCAAACAATAAGGCTGATAAGAAAATCAGCGGATTCATATTTGGAAAGGATAGTGTGCAGATGAATGCAATTCTGGAAACAACAAATTTATGCAAAAAATTCAATAAACAAACGGCAGTAAAAGATTTGTCCCTTCGCATTGAAAGAAATACCGTCTATGGGCTTCTTGGTCCCAACGGAGCGGGTAAGTCTACGACGCTTAAGATGATCACGGGTATGCTTCGGCCGACTTCCGGTCAGATCCTATATGACGGTCATGTGTGGAATCGACGGGATTTAAATCAGATTGGCGCTTTGATTGAGTCTCCGCCGCTTTATGATAATCTTACCGCCGAGGACAATCTAAGGGTGCGGACAACGATGCTCGGCCTCCCGCAGTCCCGGATAGAAGAAGCGCTGCGTACAGTGGATTTAACTGATACGGGAAAGAAGCGGGCGGGTCAGTTCTCCATGGGGATGAAACAGCGGCTCGGTATTGCGCTTGCATTGCTAAATCATCCGAAGCTACTCATTCTGGATGAGCCAACTAACGGGCTTGACCCATTGGGAATTCAGGAACTGCGCGAACTGATCCGGTCTTTTCCGGCGCAGGGAATTACGGTAATCTTGTCAAGCCATATCTTAAGTGAAGTGGAACAGACAGCCGACCATATCGGCATCATGGCAGGCGGCAGACTCGGGTACAGCGGTACGATAGACCAAGGGGAAGATTTGGAGGCGCTTTTTATGAAGGTGGTGCGGGACGCAGGAAAGGAGTGTGCGTAAATGTTTCAGTTAATTCATTCGGAGAAACTTAAGATGAGTCGTTCTTTCGGCAGTTATCTGCCATTGTCCGCCGCCGCACTTCAAGTGCTTATTTCACTCTGTTTAAGCATGGGAACGGCGTATTATAGTGTCAATGCGTGGAACTGGTGGTATACGATGATCCTGCCGGGCATGCTGGCGGTGCTGTGCTATCTTACTATGAAAAAGGAGAAAAAACAGCATTATGCCAATATGCTGACAACGCCGATACCACCGGAGCAATGTCTGACGAGTAAAGTGCTGTACTGTGCGGCGAAGCTTTTGTGTGCAAACCTGCTGATTTTCTTCGGGACGGCTGCAGGCGGGATGTTGATAGGAACGTCAATACCAGTATTAAACGGTTTTGCGGCGGCACTGCTCTTAACGGTCTGCTATTTGTGGGAAATACCGCTCTACCTGATGCTTAGTGCACGTTTCGGCATGTTTGCAAGTATTTTCACATGTATGGCGATGACGATTGGCAGTCTGGTAGCACTCGGGGCATCAAAATTATGGTGGATCTGCCCGGCGTCCATTCCTTTCAGGCTGATGTGCCCGGTATTGCAGATCATGCCGAACGGACTGCTTGTGGAGACCGGAAGCAGATATATGAGCGCGGCCGTCATAGTTCCCGGTGTGATGCTGTCGCTTGCCTGGTTTGTGCTTCTTACCTTTGCCGTGGCAAGGTGGTTTGGCAGGAGAGTGGATTATTGAAGAACTGTTTTACTTATCAGACAAGTGAAGGAGAATGGAACAATGTACAGTTTATTACGCAATCTGAAAGCAGATTATCTCAAAACGAAGCACACGCCGATGCGCGTGGCTCATCTGGCCATTCCGTGTGTGATGGCTGCGGTTTTTCTTGCTTATTATGCCGCAACGCCATGGAATGCTTTCAGTAAAGTACAGGCATATTTTCAGATGATGGGACTTGGCTATCCTTTCCTGATCGGGACATTTTGTGCTATAGTAGGAGAGCAGGAATCTCATGCCGGAGCCTATCAGATGATGCTGGCAGTTACTGACAGAAAGAGCGTATTTGCTTCTAAGCTTCTGCTGTTGATATTGTCCGGAGTATGTTCGGTCGTGCTTGCATCGGTGTTGTTCGGAACGGGGTATTATTTTGTGTTGGGACAGCGGATTGTGAAGTATTCATTTTACTGGATCGCGGCATTGATCATGGCTGGAGGAAGCACGTTCTTATATATATGGCATATGTTTCTTGCACTGCGGTTCAATAAGGGTGTGTCAGTCTTGCTCGGCATTGCGGAGAGTCTGCTGTCAGCGGTGTGTCTGACCGGATTAGGTGACTCCGTGTGGATTTATATTCCGGCGGCATGGGCGTCGAGGCTGGTATGCACTGTGATGAACGCATACGGTAATGAACGGATACCGGCTATATACAACAGCCGTTATGAAAACGGTGTATGGGTTTGCGTGACGGTAACTGTGGCGGCTTTTATTCTATACATGGTGTGGGGATGCCGTTTTGATGGCGTGAAGGGAAACGAGTAGCGGACTTGTATACATTCAGGGCAGGTTATTCTGTGGGGAAGACACGGATTTCATGGAAAAAAGGAGCAGGCAGGTATGGCGAACATCTTAGTAGTGGACGATGATATGGCTATATTGACGATGATACGCAGAATTCTGGAAAAAGACGGGCATAATGTGACAACTATGTCAGATTCCGTCAGGGTAAGTGAAATGAAGACGAACATGTTTGACATGATTCTCTTAGATGTTATGATGCCGGGTAAAGATGGATTTACATTGTGTGAAGAACTACGCAGTGTCGTGGATTGTCCGATTCTCTTTCTGACGGCAAAGTCGGAGGAGAGCAGTCTGGTGCAAGGACTTCATGCGGGCGCGGACGACTATATCAGCAAGCCCTTCGGCGCGGCGGAACTGCGTGCCCGGGTGGCGGCACACTTAAGGAGGGAGAGGAGAGAGCATTTTGCAAGTCTCGTTTTTACCGATTCCCGGTTTAACTTACCCGCCAAACAGCTTGCGGTAAACGGCGAGGAAATTCCATTGACCAAGGCGGAATATTCGATTTGTGAATTTCTTGCGAGGAATCACGGACAGGTTTTTTCTAAAGAACAGATTTATGAGAGTGTATTTGGGTTTGACGGCGAAAGCAGTGAAGCGACGATCACAACGCACATTAAGAATATTCGCATGAAGCTGGAGCGATATCACTACTCGCCGATTAAGACAGTATGGGGCATCGGGTATAAATGGGATGAATGATTGGTGAAGGAACAGAAATATTATGGCAAAAGGAAGATTCATGAATAGGAATGTAAAGCGAAGAGAATGGCCGATAGGCTTATTTTTTCTGAAGTATTTCCTATACACTTTTGTAGGGATTGTGTTGACAGTTCTTCTTCTGGCATGTACATTCGCCATATTGCTTAGGAGCGATGCGGTTTATTCTGCAGGTTATGCGGAGAAACAAGCGAAAGCGGCGGTTGAAGCGATACAGAGAGCGGAGCAGGTGACACCGGACTTGATTCCGGCATTGTGTCAGTATGCGGTATTTGATAAGGAAGGTCATATCCTGAGCACAGATATGGGAGATAAGGAAGTACGACGGGCGTGGAATGTGTTAACCGGCAGAGAGGATAACGGCGGTACGTATATCGGAGCAGATTATTTTCTGGGGATCCCGCGGGATTCGGAGTGTTGTGTATTACGGTATCAGCTGCTTGTACAATACCAGTCTGCGGTACTCAGAAGATATTTGCCGCAGCCGGAACTCTTGCTGCTCATCATTTTTCTTGTGATTGTATTCATGGTAATCCTACTGGTTGCCGTTCGATTTAATACGGTTGTCGCAAAGAAACTGTCACCGCTTGCCGATGCGGCGGATATGATACAGCGGCAGGAACTGGAATATGAGATTACACGTGGATCCGTGAGAGAAATTAATGCGATCTTAAATGCCATGGACGAAATGAGGATTGCACTAAAAGAAGCTTTAGAAACACAGTGGCGGATAGAGCAGACGAAGAATGAACAGATGTCGGCGCTGGCACACGACTTGAAGACGCCGCTTACGCTTGTGAGGGGGAATGCGGAGCTGCTTACAGACACGCATCTCACAGAAGAACAGAAAGAGTATACTGAATACATTATGGACAGCGCTTTGCAAATGCAGGATTATGTGCAGATGATGATTGAGGTAGTAAGGTCGTCGGCCGCAACGCCTGTCAACAGAAGGCAGATGCCTGTTACGGAGTTCATGGAAGAACTGAAATGTCAGGCAGCAGGACTGTGCACAATTCGTCGTATAGAATTACATTGGAGCTGCGCGGGTTTAACGGGGCAGATTTATGCTGAACCACAGATGCTTGCGCGGGCGTTTATGAATATTTTTGCAAATGCCACGGAACACACATCCTGCGGCGGAAGTATTCTGTTCGAGGGAAGTCAGGATGAAACACACTTTGTCTTTACGATTACAGATTCCGGCCAAGGATTTACGCGGAGTGCTCTGCGCCATGCGAAGGAGCAATTCTATATGGACGATGACAGCCGCTGTGTTACAGGCTCCCACTACGGCATGGGGCTGTATATTGTCGATATGATTGTGAAGCAGCATGGAGGAGAATTGATTCTGGCGAATGTATCGGATTCTTTTGATGCAAATGAAACGGCGGTGTCTTTGACACATAGGAATATGTTAAGCGGCGCGAGAGTTACCCTGCGGCTTCCGGTAACGTAGGCTTCCGGCAACGATAAGATTTCGCTAGGAATGTATGTTTGCATATGGTATACTGGTAAGCGTAGATTGTTGAATGTCAGACTGCAGTTCTGATGACACACAAGAAAGGATATGTGAGAATGAAAAAAATGTGGGAAAAATGGACGGGAGTTAGTCTCGTCAAACGTATTATCGTAGGATTAGCGATTGGTGTGATTCTTGCGCTGGCGGTTCCGCAGGCTTCCGGGATCGGGATTCTGGGAGATGTATTTGTGGGCGCGCTCAAAGCGATTGCACCGCTTCTGGTATTTTTCCTTGTTATGAGCTCTTTGTCAAACGCGGGGAAGTCACATGGCGGCGTGATTCGGACCGTCATTATTCTGTATATGTTCAGCACCGTGCTTGCCGCTGTCATTGCGGTATTTGCAAGCATGATTTTTCCGGTGGATATGGTACTTCGCGAGGCAGCGGATACGGCGGCTTCAGCACCGCAGGGGATTGTTGAGGTGCTTAGTACACTCTTGATGAACGTGGTGGCAAATCCTGTATCTGCGCTGGTGAATGCCAATTATATCGGTATACTTTCATGGGCGGTGCTTCTCGGCGTAGCGTTCAGGGGCGCGAAAAACACAACGAAAACAGCGCTTTCCGATATTTCGGAAGGGATTTCCAAAGTAGTTACAACAATCATTAATCTGGCGCCGTTCGGTATCTTGGGTCTGGTTTATACGAGTGTGACAACAAGCGGTCTGGAGACTTTTACGGTGTACGGCAAGCTGCTTGTTCTGCTGGTAGGCTGTATGCTGGGCATCTACTTTATCACCAATCCCATTCTCGTATACTGGTGTATCAGAAAGAATCCGTATCCGCTTATTTTCAAATGTTTAAAGCAGAGTGCGATCACGGCGTTCTTTACGAGAAGTTCTGCGGCGAACATTCCTGTCAATATGAAGATCTGTGAGGAGATGGGTTTGGATAAAGATACTTATTCCGTGACGATTCCGCTCGGTGCGACCATCAATATGGACGGCGCGGCAATCACGATTACGGTTATGACGATGGCGACCGTACATACGCTCGGTATTCCGGTAGACATTCCGACGGCGATTATCCTTAGTCTGCTGGCGGCTCTGGCAGCCTGCGGTGCATCCGGTGTGGCAGGCGGCTCTCTGTTATTGATACCGATGGCATGTTCCCTGTTCGGAATCTCCGATGCGGTGTCCATGCAGGTGGTAGCGGTCGGCTTTATTATCGGCGTCATTCAGGATTCTGTGGAAACGGCGCTCAATTCGTCTTCTGACTTACTCTTGTCGGCTTCGGCAGAGTTCAGACAGTGGCGGCTGCAGGGGAAAGAAATCAAGTTTTAGGGTTATGGTGCCATAAGGTATTGTTCACAAATAAAAAGACTATCAATGGAGGGGTATATGGCGAAAATCATAAATCAGATCAATATAGAAGAGGACGGAATCTATCTGGTATTTGGTGTGACGGATGAGGAGCAGCTAAAGCTCCTCCATTTTTCATCGGGTCCTTTTGGCGGAATAGAAGATAATGGTCAATATATACAGGAAGGATTCCAGCTTGTGCAGGTTAATTTTTCTGGATATAACAGACCCTATGAGAAACACGGCAATAAGCATATTGTGACGGCACCGGGGTATCTACTGAAATATGTCGGTATGAAGGATGAACGGAACGGGATTGGCAGGCGGCTCGTGATTACCCAGCAGGACAGCCTTACGGGAGCAAAGGTCGTTTCTTATCTGCAATTTTATACCGGTACTTCCACCGTGCGTATGTATCATGAGGTGGTGAATGAGGGAGAGGAGACACAGACATTAGAATATATTTCTTCTTTCTATTATCTTGGAATAGAGAAGGAAGGCAAGACGAGCTCCGATGAGAAAATGAAGCTGACCTATGCCTGTCATGGATGGCAGAAGGAGATGAATTTCCGTACCGTGACGTTTCCGCAGATGGGGCTTGGGCAGACGCAGCCTACGGTGAACCAGAGGACGTCGTCTACCTTTGAACTGACGAATACGGGGAATTGGTCTACGAAGAAATACCTGCCGATGGGATATCTGGAAAATATGGAGGCTGACTGTGGACTATACTGGCAGATTGAGCATAACGGTTCTTGGCATGCGGAGATCAGTGATGAGAATGGGCATTTCTATCTGGCACTCAGCGGACCGACGGAGGTGCAGTCGCACTGGTTCAAGATTCTGCAGCCCGGAGAGCGTTTTACGACAGTTCCGGTGGCAGTGGGTGTTTCCACGGCGGATTTTGACCGGGCGATGGGACAGTTAACAAGATACCGCAGGATGATTCGACGTCCCAACAAGGATAACGAGAATCTGCCGGTTATTTTTAACGATTATATGAATTGTCTCTTCGGCGATCCGACTACAGAGAAGGAGATTCCGCTGATTGATGCGGCGGCTGAGATTGGCTGTGAGTATTATGTCATAGACGCCGGCTGGTATGCGCCCGGCGAGTGGTGGGACAGCGTAGGTGAATGGCAGCAGTGCAGGGAACGTTTTCCCGGCGGAATAGAGGAAGTGACGGCGTATATCAGAGAGAAAGGTATGATCCCCGGTTTATGGCTGGAGCTGGAGGTCATGGGAATCAATTGTGAGAAGGCGAAACGGGTGCCGGACGACTGGTTTTTCGTAAGGCATGGCAAGAGAGTCTTCGACCGGAGCCGTTACCAGCTGGATTTCCGGAATCCGGCAGTGATAGAGCATGTCGATGAAGTGGTTGACCGTGTGGTAAATCAGTATGGCGTGGGTTATATCAAGATGGATTACAATATTGAGCCGGGTATCGGTACGGAACTTCATGCGGACAGCGTGGGGCAGGGGCTTCTGGAGCATGAGAGAGCCTATCTTGCGTGGCTGGACGGCGTATTTGAGAAATATCCGGATTTAGTCATTGAGAACTGCTCCAGCGGAGGGCTTCGGACGGATTATGCCATGTTATCCCGCTATAGTATTCAGTCCACATCGGATCAGGAGGATTACCGTAATTACGCAATAATTGCTGCCAATGCCTGTGCGGGACTGACGCCGGAGCAGGCAGCAGTGTGGTCCTATCCGCAAAGAGACGGCGACGAGGAAGAAACGGTTTACAATATGGTCAATGCGCTTCTTTTGCGTATTCATCAGAGCGGACATATTCCGCAATTGTCGGTGGAGCGCAAGGCACTTGTAAAAGAGGGAATTGATTATTATAAAAACATCCGGCAAGATATCCGTCTGGCACAGCCCGTCTGGCCGCTCGGACTGGCTGACAGTCTGGACCATTGGTTTGCATCGGCTTTAAAAACGGAGGAGAAAGTGTATCTTGCTCTCTGGCGCAGAGGCGGAGAGGATGATACTTGTCAGATACCGTTGGCCAAATTGATTTCGGGAATCAATTTGGCAGGACATAAAGCGTCGGTGTGGCTGGCGTATCCGGCAAAGGCGCTTGCGGAGCATGTGGAGTACGAAATTGTGGATGAGACAGAACCGATACTTACAGTGAATTACCATAAACCGGTGATGGCGAGGATATTTGAAGTGGCTATGGAATGTGATTCCTGAGAAAACCGGAATATACTTGGGCGATAATCTGCATTGTTAAAATGCAGATTATTTTGTATACTTATTTGTAGACAGAGTATGTGTTGGGAGGTTTTGCATGAGTCAGGAATCTTTTTCATTTGTTATATATATGATCCACGCCTGTGCTAATAAGTGGAATCTGATGCCGTCTGAGGTTTATCAGAAATTACAGAGTGTCGGGTGTATAGAAGGCTACCTTGTACCGCATTATGATATTCTGCATACACAAGGTACGGGATATATTGTGGAGGACATCAAGGAATACTTGAGAGTGCGGGGGGTGACAGTATGATTGTTTATCACGGCTCATCACAAGTGGTAGAAAGCCCAAACGTAAAATATTCCTATCGTGCGCTTGACTTTGGCAAAGGCTTCTATGTGACGACAGTCAAAGAACAGGCGGCAAGATGGGCAAGGCGTAAGGCAGAAGCCAATCAGGAAGATTGTAGTAAATCAGAACACGCACAACATAATCACTAAGACGCATACCCACACGAACCTCAAAGCTGTGGAC
>VSOA01000077.1 GCA_009774585.1 Lachnospiraceae bacterium | reverse complement strand
TTATAACTCCTTTTATACCATAGCCACTTACTTTTAAATAAGCAAGTAGCTATGTCATTAAATAACCTCAAAGTGTTTCAAAGCATCCTTTATCGCTTCCGCTTTCTCCGCCGTCGGATGTTTCCTCGGCTGTTTCAATTCCTCTACCGCATTAGGGGCATCATACATCGGCAATCCTAACTCCCTTTTTACCTCTGCGATATATGCGGTATGTACTTTGAAGCCATACTTCGCTTCTATGTATTCCTTAATCATCTTATATGTAACTCGCTCTTTCGGCTTGTACGCTTCGGCTCTCTCGGCAATATTATCAAGCGGCTCTTTTCCCTCACCCTCGCCAAACTCGACTTTTACGTTGATTACGCTGTCGTTTTTTTGTGGGAAAGCATTACAACCGTCTCAACGTGCACGCTATGCCCGAACTGATCCACGGCCCGGACTCTCTTAAGCTCATATCCACCCCCGCACAACACTTTCAGGTCCCTTGCAAGCGTCGCCGAATCGCAGCTCACATACACGATTCTTTCCGGCTGCATTGCAAGCATTGTCTCCAAACACTTCTCATCACAGCCCTTGCGTGGCGGATCGACCACAATCACATCCGGATGCCGCATCTGCTCGTCCACGGTCCTCTCCTCGTCTTTCCCACTCTCATATGATGCATTCTCCACCAAAGCTTTTGACATATTCCTTCCCGCATAAAATTGCGGAAGTACTTCCTCCGCTTTTCCCACAATAAACTGCACATTATCTATCCCGTTATTTCGCGCATTCTCTTTAGCGTCCGCAATCGCTTCCGGGATGATTTCCACACCGTAGACCTGTTTTGCCTTCCTCGCCATAAAGAGCGATATCGTCCCGATACCACAATACAAGTCCCACACCGTCTCTTTACCCGTCAGTCCGGCATAATCTAACGCGAGTCCGTAGAGCTTCTCCGTCTGTAACGGATTGACCTGATAAAAGGAAAGCGGCGAAATCTCGAAGTTAATTCCTCCCAGAGCATCCAGAATCCTATCTTTCCCCCAGAGCACCCTGATTTCTTTTCCCATAATCACATTCGTTTTCTCTGTGTTGACGCTGACAGAAACGCTCACCAGTTTCTTGTGAACCGCCCCGTCTCTTATCGTCTTTTGACCGGCAGATACACTTTCACCATTCTCCGGAAATTTCACTTCAAGCAGCTTCTCAACCAGCCTTTCTTCTCCCGGCAGTTTCTTACCATTGATTACAAGACAGACCATAATCTCTCCCGACCGGAATCCGGTGCGGATCAATACATGGCGCACGAGCCCCGTACCTTCCTTCTCCCGGTACGCTGGCACGTGATTTTCCTTCATATATTCAAGAACTGCTTCCAGAATATCTTTGTTCTCGGGCGCACCAAGAGCACAGTCCGTGTTTGCAATGATATCGTGCGTCCTGCCTGCATAGAATCCTGTAATCAGATTACCATTCTTATCATACCCCACCGGATACTGCGCTTTGTTGCGATAGTGCCACGGTTCGTCCATGCCGATAATCGGCTCCGTCGCAGCGTCAATCTGCTCCTCCGTAAAACCGCCGATACGCAGAAGATTATTTCGCACTTTATCCTGCTTATACACAAGCTGTCTCTTATAGTCCATCGCCTGAATCTGACAGCCGCCGCATTGTCTGTGCAATTTGCATTTCGGTTCCACACGAAAAGAAGAAGGTATCAGAACCTTCTCCATTCTTGCGTAACCATAATTTTTTTTGCACTTGGTGATCCGTACCTCCGCCATGTCACCGATAATCGCATCTTTGACAAAAAGAGTGTACCCGTCAATCTTACCGATTCCTTCGCCGTCATTCCCAATATCTTCTATTGTGACCGTGACAATATCATTCTTCTGGTACTTGCTGTATTCCATATATCAACATGCCTCTTCCAATTCTCTATTCCGTCTTCGTCCCTCTCACATTGGACTCAAACAGTCTGTTATAACCAAGCCATCCCGTTTCGTTCGTACTCTCTAACAATTCCGTAAAAGTCTCCATCTTTGCATCGGTATTGTCGGCAAACGTCAATGCCACTGCCTCCACAATTGCCGGCTTTTTCGGCGAACCGAATTCATATTCTCCGTGATGGGCTAAAATACAATGCTTCAACTCATTTGCAAGTATTGTCGGAAATCCGTCAATTCTCCTAATCTTCTCGCCCACCATCTCGCTGCCGATTACAATATGTCCAAGGAACTGTCCATCGTCCGTATAATCGTTCTGTGGGAAAAGCGACAATTCTTTCGTTTTCCCGATATCATGACAGATTGCCGCCGTCAGAAGTAAATCTCTGTTCAACACGGAATACTGCGTGCAGAAATAATCGCACAATTTTGTGACCGCAAGCGTATGCTGCAATAGGCCTCCTACAAAACCGTGATGCACGGTCTTAGCAGCAGAAGATTGACGGAATGCTTTGATGAATTCCGCATCTTCCACAAAGAAAGATTTTAAAAGTTTTTTCAGATAAGAATTGCCGATACTATCAATCATGCCTAACAGTTCACGCATCATATCATCAATCGGGTACTTGCTGACCGGAAGGTAATCTGCCGGATCATACTCTCCCTCACGGCATTTACGGATGCGCTTCACATTAACCTGAAACGCCCCCTGAAAGCTGGTCACGTCTCCATACACTTCTATGTAATCAAGCGTGTCAAAATCTTCGATTCCCGCATTGTTCGGATCCCAGACTTTAGCGTCCACAGTCCCTGTCTTATCCTGCAATATCACATTATCATAGGGTTTGCCATTCTTTGTGACTGCTGATTGTTTATGTTTACACAGATAAATATCAAATACCCTGTCGCCTTCTTTATAGTCTTTAATATATTTCATAGCCGTTCTCCTTTACCGTATCGTTTATTATCTAAACCAACTTAATCCTCCGCTGCCGCGGACGAACGTCTTACCATCTTCCAAGTGTCACTTCCGCGCTCATCTCACGGCCCTGTCTCATCAGCACAAACGTCAATACGTCCTCCGGTTTCGCATTGTATAAGACATTCAGCAATTCGTTATAGGATGTAATCGGCGTTTCGTTAATCCGTATGACAACGTCTCCGCTCTGGATTCCTGCCGCCATCGCCGGCGAATCCATCTCAATTCCTTTAATATACGCCCCTTGCGGAATATTCAGTTCTTCGCCCGCTTCCATCGGCACGTCTGTTCCATGGATTCCAAGATAAGCCCTTTCTTTATCATTGGACATCTTTTCGATGGTTCTCTTAAGTTCCGATATTCCGTAAGCTGTCAGCAGATTCCCCATATCATTGCTCGTATTGACATTGTCAATGATTCCGATAACCATTCCTTTCAAATTGACAATTACACCTGTCGCATTACGGCTTCCATAAATATCTGTCAAAATTGTTTTATAAGCAGAATCCGGCTGATCGATCACCGTTCCCACAGACGTCACCATCCCATAACATACCGAACCGCTCGTTCCCATAGGACTGCCAAGCGCCATCACCGGAGTTCCGAGCAAACTGCTGTTATTGGAGCTTCCAAGCGTCGCAATGTCTATCACATCCATCGTTTCTTCCTTTATAGACACGAGAGGTACGGACAGGATTGCCAGCCCCGTGACAGTATCTTTCTGCACCAGTTCCGCGCTGACTGTCGATTGATCGCAAAAAGTCACAATAAGGCTCTCCTCGCCGCTTATCGTTCCCGCGCTGACCAGAATCAGAATAGCTTTGCCATTATTCGCCACAATGATTCCGGATGCCGACGCCTCGTTTTCATAGATATTATTAAACCAGTCCACGTCCGAGATAACGCTCGTGACCGTAACTACCGAGCGCCCTGCCGCCTGTGCTGTTTCTGCCAGTTCCTCATAGAGCAGTTGATAGTCATTCAACCCGAACTGTACCTGAGATAACAGCTCCTCAATCTGCTCATCCTCCAGTTCTGCTTGCACAATCTCCACCACCTGCTCCGGTTCTTCTTCCACCAGCATGTCCTCCGGCTTCATCTCCTCCGTAGCCGTTTCCTCCGGAAACTGTACTTCCTCAGCTTCTTCCTCAGGATAAAGACGGTTACTGATAACCGGTTCCAGCACCAAGAATGTAATACACGCCACCAGACCGAACACCACTGCCATTACAACGGTAATTACTGTTCTTCTGAGAAGCTTTTTCTTATTGACCGGTTTTTGCTTAATTGTCTCACGCAGAAAATCCGGCTGTACGGGCGGAGTATATTCCGCCTGTTCTTTGACAGCTTCTTTCGTGATATCTTTTTGTTCTTTTTCCTGCTTAGCC
This sequence comes from Lachnospiraceae bacterium, assembly GCA_009774585.1. Lineage (GTDB taxonomy): Bacteria > Bacillota > Clostridia > Lachnospirales > Lachnospiraceae > UBA3282. The sequence continues at coordinate 8,825 of VSOA01000077.1, read as the reverse complement.
ATAAGGTATACAACCTTCCCGTTTCGCCGTATAGCGATTCCTGTTTCATTTATAAAGATTCCCTTCTGAATAGTATATCTTCTTTCCCTTTTATTGTAAAGAAAAGCAATGGAAACCCCGTAGTAATTCCTTCTGTTTTATGATAAAATGCAAGATGTATGAGTATCATTATAAGCAGCACAGAAACGGAGTGAAATATGAACGGCAAAGTATTACGCGTTTTAGAATATAACAAAATCATAGACCGTCTGACGGAACATGCCTCCTCAGAACAAGGGAAAAAATTAACGGCAGCGCTCGTTCCTCTGACGGATTTAGATATGATTTCAACAGCACAGACGGAGACTTCCGATGCGCTGGGACATTTGTTCCGCAAAGGTTCCACGTCTTTCGGCGGCAACAAAGACCTCGGCATGTGTATCAAATCACTTGAAGTCGGCAGTGTGCTCTCAATTGTTGAATTACTGCGTATCGCTGCATTTCTGGAAAATGTCAGCCGCATCAAAAGCTATGGCAGGAAAGAACGGGAAGATATTCCCGGTGATTCGCTCGACGTATATTTCGACGGTCTGGAGCCTCTCACGCCGCTTGCCAATGAGATTCGCAGATGTATTTTATCGGAGGAAGAGATTGCCGATGACGCCAGTTCCACGCTGAAACATATCCGTCGCAGCATGACGATCACCAACGACCGGATTCATTCGCAGTTGACATCCATGATCAACGGTTCTTACCGCACCTACCTTCAGGATGCGGTCGTGACAATGCGCAATAACCGTTACTGCATTCCGGTTAAATCCGAATACAAGGGTCAGGTTGCCGGTATGGTTCACGACCAGTCTTCTACCGGCTCCACTTTCTTCATAGAACCTGCCGCCGTGGTAAATCTGAATAATGAATTGAAAGAACTGGAAATAAAAGAACAGGAAGAAATCGAAGTTATTCTCGCAGATTTAAGCGCACAGGCTGGCGCTTATACGGAAACTCTGACTGCCAATCAAAAGGCAATGACGACTCTTGATTTTATCTTTGCCAAAGCGTCTCTCGCCATGGAACAGAATGCTTCTATGCCGGTTTTTAACACAGAGCACCGGATTCGCATCCGCCAAGGACGTCACCCTCTTCTGGATAAGAAAAAGGTTGTGCCTATCGATATTCAGCTTGGCGAGAATTTTGACCTGCTCGTCATTACTGGTCCTAATACCGGCGGTAAAACCGTCTCTCTAAAAACAGTAGGTCTTTTGACGCTGATGGGACAGGCAGGCCTGCACATTCCGGCGGCCGACCGCTCTGAGTTGTCTATTTTTAATGAAGTATACGCAGATATTGGGGATGAGCAGAGTATCGAGCAGAGTCTCAGTACTTTTTCTTCTCATATGACAAATATTGTGTCTATTCTCAAAACAGCAGATCCTAATTCGCTCTGTCTCTTTGACGAATTAGGAGCAGGTACCGACCCGACGGAGGGCGCCGCTCTTGCTATCTCCGTGCTGGACTACCTGCACAACCGCGGCATCCGTACAATGGCAACCACGCATTACAGTGAACTGAAGGTCTATGCACTGTCCACAAGTCATGTAGAAAATGCAAGCTGCGAGTTCAGCGTGGAGACGCTGCGCCCTACCTACCGTCTCTTAATCGGTATTCCGGGTAAAAGCAATGCATTTGCAATTTCCTCCAAGCTGGGATTACCGGACTATATTATTGAGGACGCCAAACGGCATATTGCCGAAGATCAGGAAAGCTTCGAAGATTTACTTGCAGATTTGGAGAACAGCCGTCTGACTATCGAGAAAGAAAGGTCGGAAATCGAATCCTACAAGGACGAAGTCAGAGCCTTAAAACAACAACTCGAATCCAAGCAGGAAAAAATCGAACAGTCTAAGGCGCGTATCTTACGCGAAGCAAACGAAGAAGCCCGCGAAATTCTGCAAAATGCCAAGGAAATTGCCGACGAGACTATCCGCACATTCCAGAAAGCCGGTGCAGGTTCCTCCATCAAAGAATTGGAGAAATCCCGCCAGAAAGTGCGTGACAAGATATCCGAGAAAAATGACAGACTGGCTTTGAAAAATGACAAGCCAGCACACAAAACACTAAAGCCGAATCAAATTAAATTGGGCGACAGCGTAAAAGTTATCTCTATGGGATTGAAGGGTACGGTCAACTCCCTTCCGGACAAGAACGGCAAACTCTTTGTGCAGTGCGGCATCATCCGCTCACAAGTCACTTTAGACGATCTCGTGCTGACAGAAGAAGAAACCATTAACACAGGTAAAATGCAGCGTTCCTCTTCCGGAAAACTCAAGATGTCTAAATCTTATACCGTCTCTACCGAGATTAATCTGCTTGGCCGCACGGTAGACGAGGCACTGTCGGAACTGGACAAATATTTAGACGACGCCTATCTGGCGCATCTGCCAAGCGTTCGCGTGGTCCACGGCAAAGGTACAGGCGCGCTGCGCAATGCAGTGCACAGCTATCTGCGTAAGAACCGGGTCGTAAAAAGTTACCGCCTCGGAGAATTCGGAGAAGGTGACGCAGGTGTCACAATTGTAGAGTTTAAAGACTAAGCTGAGCTTTACTCAATTGCGAGATTTGCTTCGCGAACTCGAAGAGACTGAAGAATATTTGAATAATTTGAAAGGACACAGCTATGGTAAACAAACAGAAAATTTTAATTGTAGACGACGATAACAATATAGCCGAATTGATTTCTCTTTATTTAACGAAAGAGTGCTTCGAGACAATGATTGTCAACGACGGGGAAGCCGCACTGACCGCAGTGGAAAGCTTTGTGCCAAACCTGATGCTGCTGGATTTAATGCTGCCGGGCATCGACGGCTATCAGGTATGCCGTGAAATCCGGTCCAAATCTTCACTGCCAATTATAATGCTCTCCGCCAAGGGCGAAGTTTTCGACAAAGTTCTCGGCTTAGAGCTGGGTGCAGACGACTACATGGAGAAACCCTTTGATTCCAAGGAACTGGTTGCCAGAGTCAAAGCCGTCCTGCGCCGTTATAAACCTGCCGCGGCAGATGCTAAGCCCTCTGATGTCAAGAGTGTGGAATACCCTGATTTGATTATCAATCAGACCAATTATTCCGTTATCTATATGGGCAATACAATTGAAATGCCGCCCAAGGAACTGGAACTGCTCTACTTCCTTGCGTCTTCGCCAAACCATGTTTTCACAAGAGAGCAGCTTCTCGACCAGATCTGGGGGTATGAATATATCGGTGACACCCGTACCGTGGATGTACATATCAAGCGGCTTCGTGAGAAAATCAACGACCATGAGAAGTGGCGCATCGCTACAATCTGGGGAATTGGCTACAAATTTGAATCCAGAACATAAAAAATCGAGCTTCGCTCGATTGCGAGATTCGCTTCGCGAACTCAAAAAAACGAAGCATTCTCCCTAAATGATTTGGATTGTTGCAATTTCCTATCACATAATAAGAACGGAATAAATTATGCGAAAAACACTTTATCTCAAATTAATACTGGCCTACATTATTTTTGGACTGTTTGGTTTTGTGGTGGTTGCCACTTTCGTGTCCAACATGACATTTGATCATTTAAAAAAGGAGCACGCGGACGACCTCTACAAGGAGGCCACCTTGATCGCCAACACCTACGCAACCGATTTGTACAATAATGAAACGTCTCTGGAAACTGTTAAAATGCAGTTAGACGCTCTCGACACTTACTTAGACGCCACTCTGTGGATCATTAATCCCTCAGGGCGTATGATACTGGATTCTTCTTCTCCGCTTGATGTGGAAAATGAAATTATGATTGAGAATTTTGACCCAACTATCACCGAGGGCTCCTACTACACCATCGGCAATTTTTTCCAGACTTTTGATGAAGACATGCTGAGTGTGTTTGCACCCATCACTTCCGACTATAAAGTCAAAGGATATGTGGTTATCCATAGCTCTATGAGCGGCATTCAGTATGAAGCTAACAGCCTTCTCAACATTTCGTATATCATGTTGATTATCCTGTTCCTGCTGTCACTTATTATCTTAATCTTCTTCACGGAAATCGTCTATATTCCGCTGCGCAAAATTACTGAAGCAACGGAGCAGTACGCCAGCGGCAATATGCATTATGAGTTTAGCGTAGAGAGCGAAGACGAAATGGGCTATCTGGCCGCTACCTTGTCTTATATGGCAAGTGAAATCGCCCGTTCCGAAGATGATCAGAAAAAGTTCGTCGCCAATGTGTCTCATGACTTCCGTTCCCCGTTAACCTCCATTAAAGGATATCTGGAAGCAATGATTGACGGCACGATTCCGCCCGAAATGTACGAGAAATACCTTACCATTCTTCTGAATGAAACCGAACGGTTACGGAAGTTGACCAACAGCCTTCTCACCTTGAACAATCTGAATACCAAGGGCATCATGCTCAACAAAAGCGACTTTGATATCAACAGGACTATCCGCAACGTGGCCGCCACCTTTGAAGGCACATGCCGCGCCAAGACGATTGCCATCGAGCTGGTTCTTACCGGAGAAGAGATGTATGTTGTTGCCGACATAGACAAAATCCAGCAAGTGCTTTACAACCTGCTGGACAATGCAATTAAATTCAGTCACCACGACTCCGTGATTAAGATTGAGACATCGGAGAAGCATAACAAAGTTTTCATCAGTGTGAAGGACTCCGGTATCGGTATTCCGAAAGATGACTTGAAGCTAATCTGGGACCGCTTCTACAAATCCGATTTGTCGCGCGGTAAAGATAAGAAAGGAACGGGACTGGGACTGTCCATCACGAAGGAAATCATCCGCTCCCACGGGGAAAATATCAACGTCATCAGCACAGAGGGCGTCGGCACCGAATTTATTTTCTCACTTCCGAAGTCCGATGTGGAGGACGACGACTAATATCTTGCCGCAGTTTCCTTCTTCTTGCAAGATTGCCCGTATCCGAATACAGAAGAACTGCTGATGCTGTTACTCCCATCTTAACCGATGCAGTTCACCCTTCGTCTGCATCCCTCGAAAATCATTCTGTCTGAGCGCTTCATACAAGACAATTGCTACCGAATTAGATAAATTCAAAGACCTGATCTGATCCAGCATGGGGATACGGATGCAGGTCTCTTCATTTTCCACAAGAATTTCTTCCGGAATCCCACCGCTCTCCTTGCCAAACATAATATAATCGTCGGGTGCAAAAGCCACATCCGAGTAGACACGTTTCGCCTTCGTTGTTGCCATCCATATTTTTGCACCCGGATGCTTCTCTTTAAATTCGGTATAGTTCATGTATCTGGTTACATCAAGATGCTCCCAGTAGTCCATTCCCGATCGTTTGATAGATTTCTCATCTAACCTGAATCCGAGCGGCTCAATCAAATGCAGGCTCGTACCTGTGGCAACACAGGTACGGCCAATATTTCCCGTATTCGCCGGAATCTCCGGCTGATGCAGTATAATGTGCATAATCAGATACTCCCTTCGCGCAGTCTCTGCACGAAATCCGCCAGTTTACCTATCGCAAGCTTCAAATTATCCATTGAGTAGGCATAAGATATTCTGAGGAATCCTTCCCCGCAGTCACCGAATGCCGTACCCGGCACTACAGCTACCTTCTCCTCCTCTAAGAGTCTGCTCGCAAACTCCTCACTCGTAATCCCAAACTCTTTAATGCACGGAAATACATAGAATGCGCCGAATGGTTCAAAACATTCCAGTCCCATCTCACGAAATGCATTCATCAGATAGCGTCTTCTCTGATTATACGCCGTTTTCATTTCCGCCACGTCCTCATCACCGTTTCGCAACGCTTCTACAGCCGCATACTGGCTCGTCGTAGGCGCGCACATAATGGCAAACTGATGAAGCTTGAGCATCTGTTCGATAATCGCCCTCGGTCCGCAGGCATAACCCAGCCTCCATCCGGTCATGGCAAATGCTTTGGAAAACCCGTTGATGAGGATAGTCCTCTCCCTCATACCCTCAATCTCAATAATAGATACATGCTTTTCTTTATAAGTAAGCTCCGCATATATCTCATCTGACATGACAAGAATGTCATGTTTCCTAATCACTTCCGCGATTGATTCCAAGTCCTCACGCTCCATGATTGCACCGGTCGGGTTATTGGGAAACGGAAGAACAAGCAGTTTTGTTTTGTCCGTAATTGCCTCTTCCAGTTCCTGCGCCGTCAGGCGAAATTCATTCTCCGCTTTCAGTTCAATGATAACCGGAACGCCGCCTGCCATAATCGCGCAAGGCTCATAGGAAACAAAGCTGGGCTGTGGGATCAGCACTTCGTCGCCGGGATTGAGCACTGCGCGCATACCGATATCAATCGCCTCCGAACCGCCCACCGTAACGAGTACTTCATGTGCGGAATCATATGTAACGCCTTGTTTTCTCTCTGTGTACTTGCAAATTTCTTCTTTCAATTCTTTTAATCCGGCATTGGACGTGTAGAATGTACGTCCTTTTTCTAAAGAATAAATTCCTTCATCCCTGATATGCCACGGCGTGTCAAAATCAGGCTCACCTACCCCGAGGGAGATCGCATCGTCCATCTCGCTTACGAGATCGAAGAATTTCCGTATGCCGGAAGGTTTCAGGGCAACTACTTTATCGGATAACATATTTCTCACGGTGTCACCTTCTCTCTCGTGTCTTCGTATTTTTTGGATAAGATCGTGCCATGATCCTTATACTTTTTGAGGATAAAATGCGTCGCCGTGCTTAAGACGGAATCCAGAGTCGATAATTTATCAGATACGAAACCGGATATCTGTTTTAATGATTTGCCCTCCAACGTAACCAGCAGATCATAACCGCCGGAAATCAAGTAAACCGAAGTCACCTCAGGATACTTATAAATTCTCTCGGCTATACTGTCAAATCCCTGTCCACGCTGAGGCGTCACACGCACTTCAATAAGCGCCGAAACCTTCTCGATAGAAGTTTTCTCCCAGTCGATCATCGTATGATATCCACAGATAATGCCTTCTGCTTCCAATGCCGCCAGTTCGTTGACAACATCGATCTCCTCCACGCCCAGTATAACCGCCAGTTCTTTTAAATCAATGCGGCTGTTTCTTTCTACAATTGCTAATAACTCTTCTCTCATGATAATCCTCCATTCCTATTCAAATACAATAAATGATTAAACCTTATAAATCTGATCCGTCTTCGGTCTATCCAGATAACGCTTCTCGTCCTCATTATAAATTACGCGGTCATTTCTGTCCGTTGTTCTTCCGACAATCACTGACGGAATGCCCTCGCGTTTTAATGCCGCGACCAAGTTTTCTCCATTATCTGCCGTCATGATCAGACACCCGCCTGACAACAGTTCATAGGGATTTAATTCAAAGAATTCGCAAATCTCTATGGTCTCCTGCTTCACAGGTATCTTCTTCAAATCTATTTCCAGTCCAACGCCCGCCTCTTCTGCCAGTTCCCACAAGGCTCCGAAAATACCTCCTCTGGAAACATCATGCATCCCGCAAACGCCGGACTTCATGGCGGTGGCGGCCTCCGGTATCACGGACAGGTAACGGTCATAAGATACCGCTTCCTCTACCATGGCCGCCGGATATCTCATACACAGCTCTTTTCTTCGCCCTTTGGCAAGACGTATCGTACCCTCAATTCCAATCCATTTGCTGATTACAATGTCCTGACCGGGTTTTACTCCTCGCAACAAGTCCGTTGCCCTGCCGCGCCGCTTACCGACTCCCGTCACAGTCATAATCGGTTCCGTTATGGCCGGAAGCACTTCCGTATGCCCTCCGATTATCTCTACATTATTCAACCGGCACACTTCTTCCGCACGCTCCATCATGGTCTGAAGTTCGCTCTCCTCGGTCTTTTCAGGTAATACAACAGCTAACATGACTCCTATCGGTTCGGCTCCCGCAGCCGCAATATTATTGAGCGACATAGGTATCGCATATGTACTGATATCTTCCGTCGGTGCAGTTACCGGAGTCGTGCTGATTACCGTATCATATCCTTCTCCAAACGTTAAAACGGCGCAGTCTGTCCCTACACCTGCGCCACTTGTCACTTCATCCCTATGTGTCCTGATTTTCTTTAATACGGAACGTTTCAACACGTTCTCGGATATTTTCCCTTTTCTCATGACTTTGCACCTAACTGTATGGTTTACTGTGCCGGAGGCGCCGCTGGTTGTTCCGGTTGTACCGGAGGCGTCGCCTGCGCTGCTGCTTCTGCCGCCGCTGCATCTGCTGCTGCCTGTGCCGCCGCCGCGTCCGCCGCTGCCTTGTATGCACCTGCTACCGCTTTCACTTCATCCACACTGTTAGTTGCTACCGCTGCCATAATGGCATTATATGCCCCTTCATCCGTCGTAGAAATACCGACCGTCGCACTTCTCGGAGCCTTCATATAAGAACTGCTGTTAATCTGTTCCCTGCTGATTTCTACGCCGTTCTCTCGAACAATCTTCCACAGCTGCGCCTTGTATCCGATATGCGCCGACTGCACGGAACAATATCCTACCGGCATAGACTCATCCGTATAAATCACTTCCGTATCGGGCACCGTCTTCTCCAAGACAACACTTTCAAAAGCAATCTCCCTGCTGCTGTCTCTCGTCTCTACTCCATATATTGTAAACGTAATCTGTTTGTCCGGCGTGGTAGTGCCTTCAATATAAATCGGATTTTCCGTATTGTTCTTAAATTTGAAGTCTTTGCCCGAAGACTCTGCGATTGCAGCGTCCGCAGAAGGATTGACGTAAGTAACAATCATGGAGTGATTATATCTCTCTGTCACTTCCAGTTCGGATAACAAGACAGCATTGTATAAGGT
>VSOA01000076.1 GCA_009774585.1 Lachnospiraceae bacterium | reverse complement strand
GCATATAAGAAATAAGATGCAGCTTTTGGAAAATTGACATATTTTATTTACAGAATACTCGGGGAAAATATTTTCCTGCCGAAAAATGTCAAAATATTAATGACTGAAAGGAAATAGTTTGCTATAATGAGGACGGTCAGAAAGGAGCTGGATACATGAAAAAATTGATGCCGGTACTAATCGCGATCGTCCTTATTATCGTGGTTGCGGGAATAGGCTTTGGAGCCAAAATTGCGGAGAAATATTCATATTCTAAGGAACGAGCGGATCTGACAGAATATTTTGGTATTACGGGCAGCGATGACGTCCCGATTATTATGCAGAACGAGCAGATTGAAGAACACGCTAAGTTGTGGGACGGAGTGTGCTATTTTGATTTTGCAACAGTGCATAAATACTTTAACGACAGATTTTATGAAGACAAGAAAGAGGGACTGCTGCTTTATACGCTGCCGAATGCGATCGTCAGCGTACCGATTGGCACGACGACGGTGAAAGTTTCGACGGAGAGCGCAGAGGGAAGCCGAGATTATGTCATTGCAAAATATGAAGGCGACACGTTGTATGTGGCGGCGGATTTCGTGAAGGAATACGCGAATTTCTCGTATGCGCTGTATACGGAGCCGAACCATATGCAGGTTTATACCCAGTGGGGGGAACGTCAGCTTGCGACAATTACTAAGGATACGCAGTTGCGTTATCAGGGCGGAATCAAGAGCGATATACTCACGGATGTCTCTGAGGGGGATAAGGTGATCATACTTGAGCAGATGGAGACATGGACGAAGGTTAAGACCGGAGACGCTTTTATCGGATATGTGGAGAATAAGAAACTGAGTGAGCCGTTTGCGGATACCCCTGCTCCGGTAACAGATTACGTGGAGCCGGTGTATGAATCCAACACGCGTGATCATAAGATTAATCTTGCATGGCATGCGGTGGCAGGTGTGGCAGGTAATGATACGCTTTCCGAAGTTATGGCACAGACGAAGAGCATCAATGTGATATCGCCTACTTGGTTTGCCTTAAGCGACAATGCAGGAAACTTTACGAGTTACGCGACAGCGGAGTATGTGACGCAGGCACACAATATGGGTTTGGAAGTGTGGGGATTAGTGGATAATTTCACCAACGAGGGTATAGACACTTACGAAGTTCTTGCGGGGACAACAACCAGAACTTACCTGATAAACGGACTTATTGATACCGCACTGGCATATGATTTGGACGGCATTAATATTGACTTTGAAAATATCAGTCTGGATGCCGGAGAACCTTTTATAGAATTTATCAGAGAACTGTCAATCCCTTGTAGACAGCATGGACTTGTACTGTCGGTGGATAATTATGTCCCAATGGGCTATACCAGCCATTATAATAGGAAAGAACAGGGCGTTGTAGCGGATTATGTTATTATTATGGGATATGACGAGCACTATAATGGCAGTGAAACAGCAGGGTCTGTTGCATCCATTAACTTTGTGGAGAAAGGCATTGCAGATACGGTCGCGGAAGTTCCAGCTAATAAGGTGATCAATGCGATTCCGTTTTATACAAGAATATGGGAAACAAATGGGACTACGGTAAGCAGTCAGGCGGTAGGCATGGAGCTGGCACAACAATATATTTCTGACCATGGCATTGATATTTCGTGGGATGAGGTAACATGTCAGAATTATGGTGAATATCAGTCGGGCAGCAGCTATTATCAGCTATGGCTGGAGGATGCGGATTCTATCAGGGTGAAACTCAATATTATGAGCAAGTACGGGATTGCAGGCGTGGCAGAGTGGAAGCTTGGTTTTGAGACGGCTTCAATCTGGGATGTGATTGAAGAGTATATGAATCAGCCTTAAGCAGCGTGTGCTGCCGGCATTTTTCGGAAGTGTTCTTCATATTCATTTATAAAGGCGGTAATGTTAGGAATGGAATATGAAGGAAAAGAAGCCGAAAGATTATGAACAAATTGTCAGAGGCGTATTGTTTGCATTGATGCTTGTGGCGGCTTATTTTATGGTGAGGGGCGGCAGCAGGATGGCATCGACCGTGTCTTCGCCGGATGTGAAGGTGCAGGAAGAGCGCCCGTGCGTGGTGATTGATGCGGGTCACGGAGGGGCCGATCCGGGCAAGGTGAGCGTGGACGGCAGCTTGGAGAAGGATATCAATCTCCAAATTGCGTTGAAATTACAGAAGTTTCTGCAGATGCAGGATATAGACGTCATACTGACCAGAGAATCGGATGCGGGGCTGTATGATGAGAATGCTTCTAATAAGAAAGTACAGGATATGAAAAACCGGGTGGCGATCATCGAAGAGCGACAGCCGGAGCTGACTGTGAGTATACATCAGAACAGCTATCACGAGGAATATGTGCACGGCGCGCAGGCATTTTATTATGCGAACAGCGAGCAGAGTAAAGAACTGGCGGAGCGTATACAACAGGTTATGGCTTTGGAGTTAGATAAGGATAATGCGAGACAGGCGAAAGCGAACGACAGTTATTATCTGCTCAAGAAGACGTCTTCGCCGATTGTGATTGTGGAATGCGGATTTCTTTCTAATTATGAAGAAGCGCAGAAGTTGTCATCGGAACTTTATCAGGAGAAGGTGGCATGGGCAATACATATGGCGATTGTACAGTATCTGAATGGTGTTTCGTAGGTGGAAAGGATAGACAGGTGAATACGAAGCTGATTCGAATGGATAACCAACATATTGATGAAACGCTTGTAAGAGAAGCAGGAAATATCATTAAAAACGGCGGTTTGGTTGCTTTTCCCACGGAGACAGTGTATGGTCTGGGTGGAGACGCTTTAAACCCGCAGTCTTCCGAGAAAATTTATGCAGCGAAGGGCAGACCGTCCGACAACCCCTTGATTGTCCATATAGCCGATATGGAGGCCTTGGGGTTTATTGTACGTGAGATACCGGAGAGTGCGAGGAAGCTTGCAAAGATGTTCTGGCCGGGACCGTTGACGATGATATTTCATAAGTCTGATATGGTTCCCAAAGAAACGACAGGCGGCTTAGATACCGTGGCGGTACGTATGCCGGTACATCCTGTTGCGCGGGAACTGATTCGGGCTGCCGGAGGCTATATTGCGGCGCCCAGTGCGAACCGTTCCGGAAAACCGAGTCCAACGCTGGCCAAATATGTGACGGAAGATATGGACGGAAGAATTGAGATGATCATCGATGGCGGCGATGTGGAAATAGGTCTGGAATCCACTATCGTGGATTTGACGTCTAAGGAGCCGACGATTCTGCGCCCGGGATATATTACCAGACAGATGCTGGAAGAAGTTCTGAATGAAGTGGAGGAAGACGGCACGATGATGCGTGCAGATTCCGGACAGGCTCCCAAAGCGCCGGGAATGAAGTACAGGCATTACGCACCCAAGGGGGACTTGACGATTGTGTCTGGCGATGCTGGGCGGGTAACGGAATATATTAATGCAAGGCTTGCCGATTATAAAGGCGAGAATAAAAAAACGGGCGTTATAGGAACGGATATCAGCATGGCGGCGTATTATGCGGACGTATGCAAGAGCGTAGGAAATCCGCATGATGAGAAAATGATCGCAAGGAGACTTTACCGTATCCTGAGGGAACTTGACGATGAGGATGTGGAAATTATATTTGCGGAAGCTTTCGACACATCAGGCATCGGACTGGCAATCATGAACCGTCTGTTGAAAGCGGCAGGGCACAAAGTCGTCCGCGTTTAGTTTGAACAATAACATGCGTTTTTTTCATGGACTGGAATTGTTTGCATTGAGGGCAAGAATGTAATAGAATAGGAAGGAATAGAAAGCGCAATGCATCAAGAAGTGCTATGCGGGCTGCGCATAACAGAATGTATAAAATAATGACAAATATGTATAAGAATGGAGGAATGACTATGATAGCAATAGGCAGCGATCACGGCGGATATGATTTGAAAGAGGTGATTATTTCGCATCTGAAAGAACAAGGAATCGAATGTAAGGATTACGGCTGCGCTGATAAGAACTCCTGCGATTATCCTATTTACGGGCGCGCTGTCGCCGAGGCGGTAGCAGGCGGGGAATGTGAGAAGGGAATTGTAATCTGCACAACGGGCATAGGAATTTCCATCACAGCAAATAAGATCAAGGGGATTCGCTGTGCGTTATGTGCAGATACGCTGACGGCGCAGATGACAAGACTGCATAATGATGCGAATGTTCTAGCCATGGGAGGCGGCATTGTGGGTCCTAATCTGGCAATCAGCATTGTAGATGCTTTCCTCAACACAGAGTTTTCTGAGGAAGAGAAACATCAAAGAAGAGTGGGATTGATTGAGTAATGGTATAGGCGATAAATACGGAGGAAGCTTATGAGAGGTAAGCGGAAGGCGGCTGTTTTAATGACAATGGTTCTGCTGCTGGGACTTGCGACCGTCACCGTACAAGCGACGGAGGAAACCCGTCAGCAGATCAATCAGGCTGAACAGGAGAAGAAAGACACGGAGTCCAAACTGGATGAGACGGAAGACAGACTGGAAGGACTGAATGAACAGAAGGATTCGCTGCAAGGTACTTTGACAACTTTGAATACTGAGCTTTCTCAGGTGAGTAATAATCTGAACGATCTGGAGATTAAGATTGACGATAAGGAAACTGAGATAGAAACGATGAATGATAAGATTACGCAGGTACAGGCGGAACTGGAAGAAGCGATTCAGCTTAAGGATAATCAGTATGAAACGATGAAGCTGCAGATTCAGTTTATGTACGAGAGAAGCGATTATCTGTATCTGGAAATGTTCTTGTCGGCGGGAAGCTTTTCTGATTTCCTTAACAGAAATAATTACATTGAACAATTGTCAGCCTATCAGCACAAGGTATTACAGGATTATAAGGACGCTCAGGCGCAGATGGAAGCTAAGGAAGCGGAACTTCAACTTGCTTTGGAGGAGCTGGAAGAAGACAAAGTGGAGTTGGATGAGTACAAAGCACAAGTGGTTGCAGAGCAGAATCGGGTGACGGGACTGGTAAACCAGACGTCCAGTTCTATTAATGCGACCGCGGCTCAGATTTCGGAGGCGGAAGAGGAAGCCCTTGCATATGAACAGAGGATTAAAGAACAGGAAGAGAATCTCACGGCACTGCGGGCAAAACTGGCGGAAGAAATCCGCATGGCTGAATTGGCGGCACAGTCAAGCTGGCGGGACATCTCAGAGGTGAGTTTTGCAGAAGGCGACAGATACTTACTGGCGAACCTAATTTACTGTGAGGCGGGGGCAGAGCCCTATGTCGGCAAAGTTGCGGTAGGCTCGGTGGTGATTAACAGAGTATTGAGTTCGGTTTATCCCGATACAGTAACGGGTGTTATATATCAAAACAAACAATTTTCTCCTGTGGCGAGCGGACGACTGGCGCTGGCATTGGCGGAGGGAAGGGCGAATGCTGACTGTTATAGAGCGGCGGACGAGGTTATGAAGGGCACTACGACCGTAGGAAACTGTGTTTACTTTAGAACGCCGGTGGAGGGAATTTCACCCAAATATACAATCGGCGGACATATATTCTATTAGCAGGATCTGATGTAGTAGTCTTCGGTAGGTTTCTGTAATGCAGGAAAATCACCGGCATAGATGGTTCTGAGCAGGTAGTCCAGACGCAGCAGAGCTTTCTTAAGATTGTCCTCAGACAGAATGCCGGATTCTCTGGCGGTAACCAGTTCGTCTAAATCGACAACTTTTACAAATCCGTCGGGATATATGACGACATCGGCAAGGAGATCTGTCACAATATATGTATCAGAGGTAATGTCGTAATCGTAATCGACAATATCGCAGTACCAGTAGAGCAGAGAGTTATCTTCTTTATAAAATCGGCTCACTTTGATGCCTTTTGACAGATAATAGCAGGAGCAGCCGTGGTGCAGGTCTTTGCGTGGCTTCAAGGAATTCCATCCGGTTACGATGACTTGCTCATCACGGTACAGCACGGTGTCATCTTTTAAAAGGATGCATTCTTCCGGAATCAGTCTTTTGCGATAAAGAATCGGGTCTGCCATAGTACCTCCTGTGGAAAGTGAAAGGTGTAAGTCGTTGTTCTTACTCGTTACGTTACACTGACAATGCAAAAAAGTCAATCTCATTTGTATCAATTTTGCTGGACATAAGTACTATAAGTGAGTATAATTTTATACGTAGGCGATATTTTCCAATTATATATAAGAAGGGAAAAGCAGTGAAATACAACAAAAACGTTTATCAGGCGCTTATGATGATAAGTCAGTTTGCTATTAACATGCTGGTTCCCATTTTTATTTGCTCTTTCGTGGGAATGTTTCTCGATCGGAGATTCGGTTCGTCATATTGGACGGTGCTGCTTTTTTTTATTGGCGCGCTTGCCGGATTTACGAATGTATTCAAGTTTGCTAAGAGAATATATGAGACACCTGCGGTAACGCGCAGGCGGAGCACAGAGAAACAAAAGGATAAGAAGGAAGAAGAGTGAGCATGAAGAAGAAAATCGATCCGACTTTGTTTAATCTCTGTCTGGGCATTTTTCTGTATGGGATTGTATTTCAGATTGTACTGCTGTTTTTTTCAAGAGAAATTTCTTACAGTTTAGGGCTTTGGATTGGGGTGGCGCTTGCCATAGCCGGTTCCGTCCATATGTGGTGGTCCATAGACAGAGGGATGGATCAGGCGTCCAAACAAGCGGCGAAAACAGTCGGAACGAATAATCTGATAAGATATTTTGTATTAGTGGCAGTGATGCTCGTACTTATTTACACGGATTTTGCCAATCCGATATTTATGTTCTGCGGCTATATGGGGATGAAGATTTCGGCATATCTGAACCCGTGGCTGCACAAGGTTAGTGAGAAAGTATTTAAAATATAACATTATAAAATGAGGAGGTGATAGCATGGGACAGGGAATTCTTCTATCGGGAGGCGCTGATATTGACTTTATGATTCATGGAGTTTTTTCCTATGAGTTATTTGGGCAGACTGTGTGGATTACGACTACACATGTGTGCGTATTGATTGTCATGATTGTAATCATCGGCTTCTGTATAGCGGCAAACCGCGCTGTCAAACATGCGTCGGACGTTCCGGGTACTTTCCAAAATATTGCAGAACTTGTAGTAGAGATGTTAGACAATATGATCGGCGGAGTTATGGGTAAATTCAGCCCGAAGTTCCGTAATTATATTGGAACCATCTTTATTTTTATTCTGCTCAGTAATATTTCGGGACTGTTTGGCCTAAGACCGCCGACTGCGGATTACGGTGTGACGTTTGCCATGGGTATTATGACGTTTACGTTGATTCACTTCAACAAGTTCAAATACCAGAAGGTAAAGGGAGTTATCGCAGGGCTGTGTGATCCGTGGCCGATATGGGCACCGATTAATGTAATCGGTGATGTGGCGGTTCCGGTTTCATTATCGCTGCGTCTGTTTGCGAATGTCTTATCGGGCACTGTTATGACGGCGCTCGTATACGGACTGCTCTCGAAGATCGCTTTAGTCTGGCCGGCAGCGCTGCATGTATACTTTGATCTGTTCTCCGGGGCAATCCAGACATATGTATTCTGCATGTTGACGATGACATATATTACGGATGCTTGTACGACAGAGGAGTAAGTAAATGGTATAATTTTTCGTTCAATTCGGATTTGTGAAGATGTGCAGCATCTTATACGCAATATCCTGCGATTGGGCGAAGCTCATAATCGAACTTGTTTGAAACTGAACTTGTTCGAAATCGAACTTGTTCGATATATTATAAGACCAAAAGGAGGAACTAAAAATGGGAGAATTTAACACAAACTTTATCTTGGGATGTTCGGCAATCGGTGCGGGACTTGCGGTTATCGCAGGTATCGGACCCGGTGTAGGACAGGGTATCGCGGCAGGACATGCGGCAGCGGCAGTAGGCAGAAACCCGGGTGCAAAATCCGACGTTACGTCCACGATGTTGTTAGGACAGGCCGTTGCAGAGACAACAGGTTTGTATGGTTTGCTGATTGCAATGCTGCTCTTATTCGTAAAACCTTTGGTACCCTAAGATGAAGTTGTGCTAAAGCTGCAAAAGACGCAGTTTAAGAACAACTAAGTCATCTTAGAGAGAATGCGTAAAGATGCATTCTCTGTGAGCAGAGAAGAATTTAGAAATATTATGAAAGGTATTCCTGCTTGCGAAAGGTACAAAATCGTGTAAAGAAAGGAGGATAAGAGCTTGAGTACATTAGCAGCACATATGGTACTGGCATCTGCGGAGATGGAACCGAGACTTTTTGACTTGGATTTACAGTTGATTGCCGATTCTGTTTTGATGATTATCGCAGTATTTACATTGTTCTTGGTTGCATCCCATTTCCTGTTCAATCCTGTAAGAGACATGATGCAGAACAGACAGAACCGGATTAAGAGCGAACTTGAAAACGCCGCGGCTGATATGGAAAATGCGCGTGCTCTCAAGGAACAGTACGAAGCCAAATTGAAAGATATAGAGAAAGAGGCTGAGGCGATTCTTGGTGAAGCCAGAAAGAAAGCGCTGGCCAATGAGAACAAGATTGTATCAGAGGCCAAAGAAGAGGCGGCAAGGATTATCGAGAGAGCGGGCGTGGAAGCTGAATTGGAGAAAAACAAAGCAGTTGATGAAGTGAAGCGCGAGATGGTAGTTCTGGCGTCCCTGATGGCAGGAAAGGTTGTGAATGCGGCAATTGACACGACCGTTCAGGACAGCTTAATTGAAGAAACGTTGAAAGAAATAGGTGAGGGCACATGGCTAAGCTAATTTCAAAGACATACGGTGACGCATTGTTTGAACTTGCCGTGGAGAAAAACAAAATTGATGTGTTATCTGAGGAAACCGAACAGCTTCGGAGTGCGCTCGCGGAAAATACTGATTTCGGCAGGCTGATGAATCATCCTAAGATTATCAAGGAAGAGAAGATTCAGGTTGCAAAGAGTGTGTTTGAGGGCAGGATATCCGAGGAACTTCTGGGATTCATTACGATTATCATCACGAAGGATCGCTATAAGGACATTGATGCGATTCTGGATTACTTTATAGCGGAAGTAAAACGCTATAAGGGCATCGGCGTCGCTACGGTGACGACAGCGGTTCCGCTCAAGGAAGAACAGTGCAAAAAGATAGAACAGCGGTTGCTTGATACGACAGACTATAAGAAGATGGAGATGCATTACAATGTGGATGAATCTCTGATTGGAGGAATGGTAGTCCGTATCGGTGACAGAGTAGTTGACAGCAGTATTAAAACAAAACTGAATGAATTGCAGAAAGAATTATTGAAAGTTCAATTTTAAGCCGTATTGGCGGAGAAGTGAAGTTATTTACATTCAGAGTTAAAAAATTAGAAGAAAGGTGCGTATGATCCATGAATTTAAGACCAGAAGAGATTAGTTCAGTCATTAAGGATCAAATTAAGAGATATGCCTCAGACTTGGAAGTATCTGATGTAGGTACGGTTATTCAGGTGGCTGACGGTATTGCTCGTGTGCACGGACTTGAGAACGCTATGCAGGGAGAATTGTTAGAGTTCCCCGGCGAAGTTTACGGTATGATACTTAACTTAGAGGAAGATAATGTGGGTGTGGTTCTTCTCGGAAGCCAGCACAACATTAACGAAGGGGATATCGTAAAGACCACGGGAAGAGTTGTAGAGGTTCCCGTAGGCGACTGTATGCTTGGACGTGTCGTAAATGCCCTTGGCCAGCCTATTGACGGCAAGGGACCGATTCAGACTGATAAATATCGTAAGATTGAGAGAGTGGCATCCGGTGTTATCACGAGAAAGTCTGTAGATACACCGTTGCAGACAGGTATCAAAGCCATTGACGCTATGGTTCCCATCGGAAGAGGTCAGCGAGAACTTATTATCGGTGACAGACAGACGGGTAAGACGGCGATAGCAATTGATACCATTATAAACCAGAAGGGACAGGGTGTGAAATGTATCTATGTTGCCATAGGACAGAAAGCATCTACGGTTGCTTCTATTGTTAAGACCTTAACAGAGTACGGCGCAATGGCATATACCACGGTAGTTGCCGCAACAGCCAGCGAGCTTGCACCGTTACAGTATATCGCACCGTATTCCGGTTGTGCAATCGGTGAAGAGTGGATGGAGAAAGGTGAAGATGTACTCGTAGTATATGATGACTTGAGTAAGCATGCCGCTGCATATCGTACACTCTCCTTGCTGCTTAAGAGACCGCCGGGACGTGAGGCATACCCGGGCGACGTATTCTATCTGCATTCCAGACTGCTGGAACGTGCAGCCAGAATGAATGAAGAGTACGGCGGAGGTTCGCTGACAGCGCTTCCGATTATTGAGACGCAGGCAGGCGATGTATCTGCGTATATTCCGACAAACGTTATATCCATTACAGACGGACAGATTTATCTGGAGACAGAAATGTTTAATTCAGGTTTCAGACCGGCTGTCAATGCGGGACTTTCCGTATCACGAGTAGGTGGTTCGGCTCAGATTAAGGCGATGAAGAAGATTGCGGCGCCGATTCGTACGGAGCTTGCACAGTATCGTGAACTGGCAGCGTTCTCGCAGTTCGGTTCAGAACTGGATGCCGATACGAAGGAGAAGCTGGCACAGGGTGAGAGAATCAAAGAGATTCTCAAGCAGCCTCAGTATCAGCCCATGCCTGTACAGTATCAGGTAATCATTATCTTTGTGGCAACCAATAAATATTTGCTGGATATTCCGGTTGATGAGATCACGAGATTCGAGAAAGAGTTTTTCGAGTTCTTGGATACGAAATATCCTGAGATTCCGGGCGCGATTGCTGAGAAGAAAGAGATTTCCGAAGAGACAGACGCGAAACTTAAGAAAGCCGTAGAAGAATTTAAGGCGCAGTTTAAGTAGAAAGAAGAAGGTGACGCTATGGCCTCAATGAGAGACATAAAAAGGCGTAAAGGCAGTATACAGAGTACTCAGCAGATTACAAAAGCCATGAAACTTGTTTCTACCGTGAAACTGCAAAGAGCGAAACAGCGTGCAGAGCAGTCAAAAGCATATTTTAACTGTATGTATGAAACGGTAACTTCCATGCTGGCGAAAACCGGCAATTTAAATCATCCGTATTTGAAGGCAGGAGAATCTGAGAAGAAAGCGGTTATTGTGATTACTTCCAACAGAGGTCTTGCAGGCGGATATAATTCGAATATTATTAAGCTGATCACAAAGGGTGATTTCAAGAAGGAAGATTTGGAAATCTATGCAATCGGTAAGAAAGGCAAGGATGCATTGCAGCGTTACGGGTATCACATTATGGAGGAAAATTCGGATATTATCGAAGAACCTTCGTATGTGGATGCCATGACGATCGGCAAGAAACTGCTGAATGCCTACGCAGCCGGTGAGATTGGCGAGATATACCTTGCATATACGGGATTTAAGAATACGGTAGTGCATGAACCGAAACTCTTAAAGCTCCTTCCGGTCGAGGCGTTAGACCATGCAGGCGAGACACAGGAGACAGGAAGTAAGGCGATGATGAATTTCGAGCCGGAGGATGACGAAGCGCTTGATATGATTATCCCCAAATATGTTACCAGTCTGATCTATGGCGGCTTAGTGGAGGCATGCGCCAGTGAGAACGGTGCGAGAATGCAGGCAATGGATTCCGCGACAAGCAATGCTGAGGAAATGATAGATCACTTATCACTGATGTACAACAGGGCACGTCAGGGATCTATTACGCAGGAATTAACAGAGATTATTGCAGGTGCAAATGCAATATCATGACATGGAGTTTTAGTAAGACTGCAAAGGACGCGGTCTAACTAAAACTAGACCATGTCTGGAAGAATGCGAAATGCATGCATTCTTCCGGGCTGGGAATGGGATATGGTATCACATTGCACATAAATAACATGAGTGAAAGGAAAGAAAGATGGCAGAAGTAAAAACAGGTGAAAATCTTGGAAAAATCACTCAGATCATCGGCGCTGTACTGGATATTAAATTTTCGGCAGGAAACTTGCCGGAGATTAATGATGCGATTAAGATTCCGCTCAAGCAAGGAGGAAACTTAGTCGTAGAAGTAGCACAGCATTTGGGTGATGATACCGTTAGATGTATCGCTATGGGTTCTACCGACGGACTTGTGAGAGGCATGGATGCGATTGCAACCGGTGCGCCGATTACCGTTCCTGTCGGAGAAAATACATTGGGACGTATCTTCAACGTTCTCGGAGAGCCGATTGACAATAAACCGGCGCCTACCGATGTAGGCCATGAGCCGATTCACAGACCGGCTCCGGCGTTTGAAGAGCAGTCTACGGCGACAGAACTTTTGGAGACGGGTATTAAGGTTGTCGATTTGCTATGTCCTTATCAGAAAGGCGGTAAGATCGGTTTGTTCGGTGGCGCCGGCGTTGGTAAGACAGTGTTGATTCAGGAACTTATCCGTAACATTGCTACAGAGCACAGCGGATATTCGGTATTTACCGGTGTAGGAGAACGTACCAGAGAAGGTAACGACCTGTATCACGAGATGGAGGAATCAGGCGTTATTGATAAGACGACCATGGTGTTCGGTCAGATGAACGAGCCGCCGGGAGCCAGAATGAGAGTTGGTCTGACGGGACTTACGATGGCGGAATATTTCCGTGATAAAGGCGGTAAGGATGTACTGCTGTTTATTGATAATATTTTCCGTTTTACGCAGGCAGGTTCCGAAGTGTCGGCGCTGCTTGGACGTATGCCTTCCGCGGTAGGTTATCAGCCTACGTTACAGACAGAGATGGGTGCGCTTCAGGAACGTATCACATCCACAAAGAGCGGTTCTATCACTTCCGTTCAGGCGGTTTATGTGCCGGCAGATGACTTGACAGACCCTGCTCCGGCGACTACATTTGCACATTTGGACGCGACGACGACACTTTCACGTTCTATTGTGGAGTTGGGTATTTATCCGGCAGTAGATCCGTTGGAGTCAACATCCAGAATCCTTGATCCCAGAATTGTCGGACAGGAACATTATGAAGTTGCCAGAGGTGTGCAGGAAATTCTGCAGAAGTATAAAGAACTTCAGGATATTATCGCGATTCTTGGTATGGATGAACTTTCTGAAGAGGATAAGCTGGTTGTTTCCCGTGCGAGAAAGGTACAGAGATTCTTGTCTCAGCCGTTCTTCGTTGCAGAGCAGTTTACCGGTATGGGTGGTAAATATGTACCGATTTCCGAGACGATTCGTGGATTTAAAGAAATACTTGAAGGCAAGCATGACGAGATACCGGAAGGTCATTTCTTAAATGCAGGAAGCATCGACGATGTACTTGCCCGTGCCAAGTAATATGACGTAAATGCATGTAGATAGCGTAATTGGAGAGTAGGTAATAT
>VSOA01000075.1 GCA_009774585.1 Lachnospiraceae bacterium | reverse complement strand
TCGTGGATGTTGTCGTATTAGCCCGGCTGCAGCCGCTGGTCGTGCTGTCCGTGGATGTTGTCGGATTACCGCTGCTGCCGCCGCTCGTCGTGCTGTCCGTGGATGTTGTCGGATTACCGCTGCTGCCGCCGCTCGTCGTGCTGTCTGACGACGTCGTTGAATCAGGATTACTGCCATCCGGCACATTATCTCCACCCGTACCATCGCCCAAAGAATCGCCGCCGTTTCCATTTCCGCCGGAGCCACTGTTTCCGCCATTTCCACTGGAGCCTCCGTTTCCACCGGAGCCACCATTTATTGAACCGCTGCCATTCCCGTCACTCGTTCCTCCTTGTCCGGGTCCTTGCATCTCTGCCAATACCTGTACGGTAATTCTAATATGATTGACTGTTTCGTAATTCTTCTCGTCCGGATTATAAGAAGCATAGAAAGAATATGTCCCTGCTTCCTGCAATACGATACTCGTATCACTCTCCCATGTAAAACCGCTCGGAAGCATAATTTCCCCTAGCGTCATGCCGGGGTGTGCTTCGATTTCATCAGGCACCACCTGCGTCGGAATCGCTTTGGTCACCGTGACGCTGATTTGTTTTGTCACCGTATTGTACCTTGTAGTATCTTGTGGTGTAAACACTGCCGGATATGACGCTGTTCCCACCTCAATCTTTGTATCCGCATTTTCCCATGTCCATCCATCAGGCAGCAAAACATCAGATAATTTTAATCCGTCACGATATGTGCATGTCCTATAATCCGGAGTCAATACATTGGGAGTTCCCTTGACCACCGTCACCGTACAGGACGCGGTATTGGCGCCACTTCTGGTGCAGCTTATCGTAGCTGTGCCCGGCGAAACTGCCGTAATTTTTCCCTGACCGTCAACGACTGCCACTGACGTATTACTGCTTGTAAAAGTCATATCACTGACATAATCTACTTTAGAACCGTTTACATAGGGAATCAGCGTTTCCTTTTTATCCACTGCCAGACTTCCGATTGACGTTTTATTGAGCGTAAGAACATCTTTCTTCTCCGGCTGAGAGCATGCGGCGGACGGCATATTATTATACACCGGTATTTTAAACACAAAACTGTTATCCAACGCCCCCGCATTACTATATGCCCTGCGGACATTGGACGCCTCCGAAGACGGCGCTTGTATATTCTGCATGTACTGATGTGTAAAATTAGGGTGTTTACCGCCTGATACATTAAACTTTTGCAGATATAAAGTATCCTGCCCCATCATAATATATCTTTCGCCAATCAAAGCAGCGCCGCCTTCCAGCGACTTATAGCGTGTGTTCCATCCCATCTCGACCGCTTTCTTTAACCCGCTTACGATAACCTCGAAATCTGTTTTGCCGGCTGCTCCTACATTGAAATAATTATAATATCCTTTATATTCAGCATAATTACCCGATATAATAGGTGATGTTCCATTTGTCCCCTGCTCTTGTAACACTCTGGATGCAAGATGAAAGGGGCTGATATTCAGTCGCTGTCCTATTTCCGTAAAAGCCTGCGCATAAGTTTTGCTGTCGCCCGGAATCACAGATGACATAAAGGAATTCTTAATGACTTCCTGAACGGCGGTAGTGGTGTGATAGGACGAATTGTATGTCAACTGTTCAAACTGAAAAATCGAAGACTCATTCAGAAAATTTCTCGGATCCATATAATATTTCAGTATCCCCTCAGAGGCATAGCTCCATCCCTGCCCATAAACTCCGTTCTGCCAAGAACCGGCAAGCGACGAGTGAATCAGGCTCTTATCGCCCATTTCACTGGCAATAGCAGTATTCCAATCCACCCCCGTATCCATCCTTGCAAAAATCCAATTGGGATGTTTGTCTTTCAAGGCATAAAGCGCATTCTGGTAAGACGCCGGGAACTGGTCTACATCCGAATAGCCCGCAGAATCCTCCATCATCATGGAAACCGACGAGACATCAAGATAAGTATCTTCCCAATTGATAAAATCTTCATCAGAAGTCGCCAGATATTTCTTCTCTACATAACCGGAGTATTCTTTTGCATTCCGGTACAAACGCACCTGATACCAGACAGATCCGTATTCATCCGGTTCCACATCCGTAATCTGTACCGATTGTCCGCTCGTCACTGTACAGATTGCCCCACCGTCGCAAGAAGGAATATCCTTCACTTCATATTGATTACACAAATAGACAAGAGCTAAAACAGCTTTCTTTCCTAATATGCCCTGCAACGCGCTCTTTGCCCCATCCAGATCGCTGATAGCGCCATTTGACAACGGAACCTCCACCGTAATGGACGGGATTACCACACTGGCTTCAGCCGCATCTGCAATACGATACAGTGTATCATCCCATTTCGGATAGAATATATATGTTGCTGATTGTGTAGTGTCAAAATTTTCATTGCATTCCCATGTAACTTCCACTTCAACAGGCGTCTGTGCCCCCTCGGTCCAAATCCATATTGTTCCGGGAAATACGCTGAGCAATTCCTCCAGACCGGGCTTATACATACACGGAAAATAAGCGTCCTCCTCCGCAAGCGCTTCAAACCCAGTAATATACTGCATTTGGTCAGTATCACTTCCATTCTCCGATATGGTATCCTGCACGTCTTGTATCGGCTCCTGTGTATCCTCTGCCGGGCTCTGCGCTTCTTCTACTGCCAAAGCGGCGTACGGCTGTAAAAGTCCTATAACAACAGCCATTATACAGCACAAATATTTGATATATGATCTTGTACGTCTCGTCTTTCTCATCCGTATCTAAAATCCTTTCACTCTCGTATAGTTTCCATAACGGCCAAAAATCTCCATATTATGTCAACATAATTAATGTAACATTACCGAATAGATTATGTCAACTACATCGTGTGAAAATATTTCATGGAAGAATTTACCATTTTCTCTGAACGACATACAAAAAGACATCACTACCTATATCGCTATAAGTAATGATGTCATACCTTTTTGTTCATATATTCTGCCTATTAAGCTTTATATGAAAAAGCATCTGCAAGATTTGCTTTACATTCCCATCTGCTTTGCAACCTCTTCCGCGAAGTTCTCTTCCTTCTTCTCAAGACCTTCGCCAGTCTCGAAGCGAACAAACTTCTTAACGGAAAGGTTTGCATTGTTCTCTTTTGCAACCTGCTCAAGATATTTTGCTACGCTCTGCTTGCCATCCTCAGCCTTTACATATACCTGTTCTAACAGACATACTTCCTTCAGTTCTTTGTTCAGACGACCGTTGACCGCACCCTCGATTACCTTATCGGGTTTGCCCGCCATCTTAGGATCGTTCTTGATCTGCTCGGTAATAATCTCTTTCTCATGTGCCTTGTACTCCTCAGACACTTCATCTGTAGATACATACTTAGGGTACAAAGCTGCAACCTGCATAGCAATATTTGTCAGCGCTTCTTTAACCGCATCGTTAACTACATCCGTAGCCGCTTCTACGATAACACCAATCCTGCCGCCGCCATGCACATAGGATACTGCACAGCCGTCGTTTGCAACTACTTTCTCAAATCTTCTAATCGTCAGGTTCTCACCAATTACCGCAATCTTATCAACCAGTGCATCTTTGACTGTCTTAGAAGCATCTAAATGCCAGTTCTCTGCAAGGAACGCATCCATATCTGCTGCCTCAGACTCAACCGCCTGTTTTGCAACTGCTTCAACATATGCTTGGACATCAGCATTTTTAGCGACAAAATCTGTCTCGGAATTTACTTCAACGACCGCAACAGTCTTATCATCTTTCACTGCTACACGGCAAAGACCTTCCGCTGCAATTCTGCCGGCTTTCTTCTCTGCCTTAGCCTGTCCGTTCTTTCTCAAATACTCAACCGCTGCATCCATATCGCCGTTGGTTTCACCAAGAGCTTTCTTACAATCCATCATGCCTGCACCGGTCATTTCTCTTAACTCTTTTACCATTGCTGCTGTAATAGCCATCTATCTTTCCTCCTAAATTATTCGTTATCCTCGTCTGCCTCTTCAATCTTCTCAGCTTCCGCTTCCTCTACATACTCTTCAGCACCCTGATTAGCTTCAATAACCGCATCCGCCATCTTAGCAACGATCAACTTAACGGCTCTGATTGCATCATCATTACCCGGAATAATATAGTCCAGTTCTTCAGGATCACAGTTCGTATCGCCGATACCAATCAATGTGATGCCAAGTGTATGAGCCTCCTGAACGCAGATTCTCTCTTTCTTAGGATCAACTACAAAGATACAGTCAGGAATTCTTGTCATATTCTTGATTCCGCCTAAGTTCTTCTCTAATTTCTCCCATTCTTTCTTAATCTGGATAACTTCTTTCTTAGGAAGCACATCAAAAGTACCGTCCTCAGACATTGTCTCTATCGCCTTAAGTCTTTCGATTCTGGACTGAATTGTCTTGAAGTTGGTAAGCATTCCTCCCAGCCATCTCTCATTAACATAGTACATACCGCAACGCTCCGCCTCTGTCTTAACAGCGTCCTGAGCCTGCTTCTTTGTACCTACAAATAGGATTGTTCCGCCCTGTGATGCCACATCAAATACAGCCTTGTATGCCTCGTCAACCTTGCCAACGGATTTCTGCAGGTCGATGATGTGGATACCGTTTCTCTCCGTGAAGATATACGGAGCCATCTTAGGATTCCATCTTCTTGTCTGATGCCCGAAATGAACACCTGCTTCTAATAACTGTTTCATTGAAATAACGCTCATGTCTCTACCTCCATTTGGTTGTTCTTCCATATGCCAGACCATGCTGCCACTTCCGCGTCTTGAAGCACCGGCCGCATAAGTGTGACCATATTCCGCATACGGACACACTGACATATGTGATTACTTGATTAATCATTAATGAGTCCGCCGGCATTACAATAAACTCTATACTTTCCATCTAATACCAACGCGCACACACGTAAATAGATTAGCATAAAAAAACCCCTTTTGCAAGGGGTTATCGCATTTTCATATCACTATTTTTCATTCCGCACCCGTCACGATTCTGGCAATCTGCTCGTCACTGGCATCTGCAGGAATCGAAAATGTTCCGGTCCGCAGCCGCTTATCATAACCATTCTGGCAAAGAAACGTATCGAAAGTCTCCGCGGAGGTCACTACCCCCACATCCGCCAGCTTTTTGGCAACCGTATAGGAACCGTCACCGCTTTTGACTGTAATCGTTTTGACCGCTGCTGAGGTGATAATCTCATTGGCAGTTTCCTCCGGCTCATCTGGTGTAGTATCATTCATATCCGCGTCTTCTTCCGACGCATTCTCTATCCCATCTGAACCTTCCGTGTCCGTTTCTGCATTCGGAACGTTCTCACTGTCTGCTTCCACGGACATGTCCTCTCCTGCCGGCTCAAGCGTATCTTGTCCTGTCTGTTCAGACGAATCCTCTTCTGCCGGCTCAGACAAATCCTGTTCCGTCTCTGCCGGCAAATTTTGTTCGGGTTCTGTCATACCCTGCTGTTCGTCATCCTGCGAATCTACATCAGCTTTGTCCGTATTTTCATCATCACTTTCATTATCGCTGTCCGAGAGAACCGTATTTTCTACCATACCCAGTTCTTTTGCTCTGGCTATAATCTCTTCATCCGTCATGGTCTTATTTCCTGACAAAGCCACACCCATAATAATGGCCGTCATCACAATTCCCAGACCAAGCCCTCGCAAATAATATTTCCGTTCCATGTATTGTCACCTTTATATTGCATCATTCTAATCTGTTACATGCCTTCAAACAGATCAATAACCAGTTTTACTTCACCGAGTCCTAAACCAAGCTCCTTCGCAATTGCCATGTTAGATTTGCCTGCTTTGTGCAATTCCAGAATTCTTTCGTTGCTGTTACGCCCGTTATCTTTTCCTTGGGCAAATCGTATATCAACGGCGGAAACATTCTCCTGTATGCGTTCCCTTCTGGAACCTCTTCTTGTTCTCGGCTTTCTGCCCGGCTCTTCCGTCGTCTGTGCCTTCGGAGCAAAAATTCCCATACTGGCAAACGCCTCACTGGTTGACATATCCTCTGCATTATCCGCCACATAATCGCCGTCAGGCTGATGGATAATTTCCACCCGTCTAGGAGCAATCGGTTTAAATTCCGCCGGCTCCTCCGGTTTAACAGAAGCCGCATGCATAATATTTCCACTAAATCTTCTGACCGGCACGACCTCGTCATACGCGCCTCTGCCCGATGCGTCCTCTACATTCTTTTCTTCTTCATATATTCCTTCATCATATGTCGCCATCGGCATATCTGCTGCCGTCACATCTTCCTGCGCCGTATTACTATCCCAGACTTCTTCCTGCGGCATGTTCTGCGCTGCTACATCCTCCTGTATCGCTTCTTTCTCCCATACTGCTTCTTGTACTTCATCCGTCACCCAAGCATCTTCCTGCACGGTGTCTTCCACAATCGCATCTGATACGGCGACTGCATTCTCTTCTGGAATCACTGCTTGTTCCCTATAAAATGTTACGCTGTGAAGCGAAGCAATATCGTTCTTCGCATTCTCCACCGCACGAATTACGGTATGCATCGCTTTATCTGCCGCCTTTTGCACTTGTATCGCAGCATTCTCTGCGTCTTTTGCAGTTTCTTCCGCATCATCAATTGCCTGCATTACGATATCCAGCTTATTCGCCGCTTCACCGGCTGTAATCTCCGCATCTTTCATCGTTTGCTTCATATCGTCCGCCGCCATTGTCGCTTCATTGATTGCAGACATCAGATTGTCATGCTTATCATTGAGCATATCATATAGAAATACAACTTCTTTATGATTTTTGTTGATTTCTTCCAACACGGTGTCAGAGTACTCATTGACTGCCATAATTTTTTCATTTGTTACACGTTCCATGGCGCGTTCCGTTTTCTCAATCGAATAGTTGACCGTCTCATCCACAATATCCGAGATTCTCTCCTTGACATGTTCAACTTCTCCGGCAATCAGTTTTCTGACTTCGTCCTCACTGATCAACTGTACCTCTTCATCTAAGTCTTTCTTTCTGGCAGGCATCAGATATCCTAACAGGAATACTGCTACCCCGATTACAATCAGAATAATTTCTGTTGCACTCATTCTATTTTCATTCCCTTCTATGCTCTATGGCACCTCATACAGAAAAATCAATTTTTTCTGCTTTTTTCATGAGTACTTTACCATCAGGATTTTCACCTTTTTTTCTTTTTCTCGCCTGACCGCCATCTCCGTGATACTCGTTACTCCCCTTATCTTTGGCATCAAACTTACGCTCATGGTACTCCGGCTGATTTCCCTTATTCACCCGATTAACCTGACGTTCCACCTGCTTGGTCATCTGTTGACCAACATTTGCCTGCTCAACCATGCCTTTGGCATCTTCATTGTGCTTGATCGTTGTATAATCTTGGGCCCTTGTAATCTGCCCCTGCATTTCAACAAATCCTATTGCCATCCTAATCCGCCTCCCCCGTATGACTGCTATTCTCACATTCTCACATATAACTTATGGCATTCCAGATTATTTTGTACAAATCATATCCTTTTTATCACTCTAAAGCGGCGCCATCTTTACATCTCCGCGCTCTCTCACAAAACGACAGTAGTGAGCGCTTTTCCGGGCCACCATAGACACGTCGCCAATACATATCTTTGCTCCCGGATAGACCATTCCCTTCACCCTGATCTGCGCTTGTGCATTATCGCCCCGCGCTTTAACTTCTCCGTCTTTACTTCCGGCGGTCTTATACGCGTACCATAGATGTCCTCGCCTAATTCTCCGGGTTCTTCTCTGTAGAGAATTGCCAGAACATCGCCTTTCCCACAATGATTAAGTATATTTAAATTGAAGAAATCCACACTACCGTCTTCGTTTAATGTGGGTTTAGCTTTCTTATTCGTATTAAATTTATATTCAATATAAGCATCTTTCTTAATACTGGATTTCACACCCCTTGCTTCCAAATCGCGCAGGATTTCTCCGGCATTCACTTCACCACCGCCCTCAGACGCCTCATAAAATTTTGCATACGCATACATTTTATCCGGTGTGATTGTCAATTTATAACATTCACGTTCAGGCGCTCTTTTTCCCTGTCCTAATACAAACACTACTTCTTTATCCGCCGCTGCGTCCACTGCGCGCTTCAAAGTCGGAAGGTCACATGCATAGTCCTTCATTGTCATATAATCAATAACATCATTTACATTAACCGGTTTACCGTCTCCGCTCGGTGGAATCAATTTGAGGATCATTTTATCCGTCACATGTTTAAGTTTAAAATATCCATTCATATAACACCCGTTATTTTTCGCCCGCTTCTGTCAGAATACCGATATAATTTCCTAACTTTACCTTCATCTTTTGAAGCGCTCTTGTATGCAGCTGTGATATTCTGGATTCTGATACTTCCAGAATACTACTGATTTCTTTTAATGTAAGATCCTCATAATAATACAAAAGTATGACTTTACGTTCTTTCTCGGTCAGAAGTTCCAACGCTTCTGCCAGCATTTTCTTAAGCTCATCCCGCTCCAGAACTTCCTCCGGACTATCAAACTGCGTACTCCTTGTATGACTCGCTTCGTTAGAGACTTCACTGCCCTGCTCCAAGAACTCATTCAAAGACACTACATTTGTAATTTTCATCTGTGACTGCCAATCCAGATATTCATCACTCGTAATTCCGAGTCCTTCGGCTATTTCCTCGTCCGTGGCAGTTCTGCCGTAGCGCACTTCCATCTCCTTAATAACAGCATCTATCTTCTTCTGTTTCTGCCTGATCGTACGCGGAATCCAATCCATTTTGCGAATCTGGTCCAAAATCGATCCTCTGATTCGCAGGCTGGCATAGGTCTCAAATTTAACATCTTTGAGAAAATCAAACTTGTCAATCGCATCTATCAGACCAAATATTCCATAACTGACCAAATCTTCATATTCCACATTATAGCCCAGATACATACTCAGACGTCCTGCCACGACCTTTACAAGTGGAGCATACTCTAATATGATTTTTTCTCTGATTTCGGGAGACTTATCTTTCGAGTACTCCTCCCACAATTTCTTTCTGCCTGCCTCGTCCATATGCGTTCTTATTCATCCTTTACAGTCGCTTCCGAATTTCTGTTCAATTTATCTTCTTCTGCGAGTTCCTTCTCGATGACTTCGCCCTCTTCCATGTCGGCTTCTTCTATCTGCTTCTCAAATCTGTCCAGCATTCCCTTAATCACACAACCGGCTATATAGAAACCAAGCAGAACGCCCAATAAGATAATCAGCATTGTCTTTGTATCATAATGCAGAATACGCATAGTAATACTGATAATTGCTCCTGCAAGCAACATAACGAACGGAGGAATTAATCTGCGCTTCTTGGCTCTAAACTCGCGCTCCCTTGCCTCTCGCTCTTCTCTCGCTTTCTTCTCTGCCGGAGTCTCTACATCAGGCTGATTATCATTATCAATAGCATTCTCTTCGTTGACGCCATTAAGTTTGGCATCTTCTTCATTGATGTTTACAGCTTCGTTATCCAATTTACATTCCTTCCACCGTATCTGTCTATCTGCCTAGATTACACTCTCCGGCTTGCCTACCGCGCGGATTACAAAATCCCCGGTTTCCGGGTAGAAAATAACGGTTCTTCCATAATTCTTACCTGTATCCTGCGCTATGATAGGTATCTTGAGCTCCGCAAGCTTTTTCTTGGTTGCCGCAACGTTACGCTCTCCCACACGAACCATATCATTCGTACTCTGAAACGCAAACATCTGTGCACCCCCTGCTATCTTAGCAACCAGACGTCCTCTGTTAGCCCCTTTAGCAACTACCTGCTTTATTAATTCCTCTATTCCCGTGTCGGCAAATTTAGGGATATTTGAATTAATACGAATGGAAGTGCTGTCTGGAAGCATAATATGTGCCAATCCGCCAATCTTAGTCACCGGATCACGAACGGCAATTCCAACGCATGAGCCAAGCCCTAATGTAGTAATGCTATCAGGACTGACGCATACGTTCAAATCAGCCATACCGACCTTTATCACTTTGCCCATAAAATGACATCTCCTGTCTACACTTATCAATCTACACTTATCACTATATTATCCTAACCAATTCCTAATGCGGATAATATTTTGCCATATGAATCCAAATCCGGAACTAAGATGAAATAACCATCCAGCGTCATTTCATCAAAGAACTGCGTCTGAATCAACAGCATCTTGTCTCCAAGTTCCCCAAACTGAATCGCCGGAACACTCAAAATTGCTCCTGCCATATCTACTGTCAAATCCGGAACTGATGGGTAAATTACCAGATTAGTCAAGCTTGACAAAGAATTTAAGTAAGCGCCTGTAATGATATTGCCCACTTCCTTCAGCGCTGAGAACTCCATCTCGGAGAATTCCTCTCCCTCAGCCTGCATTCCCATCAGTTTATTCACGAGATGTCTAGCTGCCTGTTTCTCCAAGAGAAACATGATGCTGCCCGTAATGTCTCCTTCTATGGCAAGATATATACCCGCCATAATTGTCTCTTCACCGCCCATCATCTCGCCCATTTCCTTAAACTCAAGCAATCTGACCTGCGGCACAGACATATCTACTTTGCACTGCATCATCTGTGCGAGTGCGGTAGTCGCATTACCGGCACCGATATTGCCTAATTCTTTCAAAACATCAAAATATTCATTCGACATTTTCTCTAAGGTAATCTCACCCACTATGAAACCTCCTAAACGTTTTCAACAACGGAATTTAAATCTAACAGTGAGATCAGACCGCCGTCACACTTGCCGATTCCACACAGAAAACTTTTCATTCCTTCTTTGGCATCATAAGCAATCTTTTCAATCTGATCGTTCTCCAAAGTAACAACTTCTTTGACTTCATCCACAATTACGCCGATGGTGCTGTGCTGTTCCAGCTTCAGGATGATGATTCTCGTAGACTTCGAGTCCACATCCGGCTCAAGTCCCATCTTAATACGAATACTCATAACGGGGATTACCTCGCCGCGCACATTGATAACACCTTTTAAGTAGTTATCCACCTGCGGTACTCTGGTAATATGCTGCATCCTTATGATGTTGTCAATATATTTAATATCTATACCGTACTGTTCATCACCAAGTTTGATCACAATGAACTGTGTTGTTTCTCCAACTACTTTCAATTCTTCCATGTCACTGTTCCTCCCTCTGCTTAAATCAATGTATTGGCATCCAGAATCAGAGCTACTTCGCCGTCACCAAGGACAGTTGCTCCGCTGATGATCTTACACTTGTTGATGTATTTACCTAATGATTTGATAACGATCTCCTGCTGTCCGATTAATTCATCAACGACCAGACCCGCCATCTTGTCGCCCTTTTTAACTACAACAACTACCAAATTCTCATTAGGATCCTTCTTGCTTTCAATATCTAAAATCCTATTCAAGCGAATGAGCGGAATGACAATATCACGAATCTGAATCACTTCTTTTGCTTCTACCAGTTTGACATCATCAGGTGAAATATCTTCTATCGTCTGGATAGAACCGAGGGAAATTGCATATTTCTCATTACCGATATCAACCATAAGAGCCTGAATAATAGCCAGCGTCAGAGGAAGTCTGATTATCCAAGAACTTCCCTCGCCAAGCTTAGACTTCACTTCCACTTCACCGCTTAAAGCCTCAATCTTCGACTTGACAACATCAAGACCGACACCTCTTCCGGATACATCGGATACCACCTTGGCCGTAGAGAAACCTGCATGGAACAACAAGTCAATACTGTCCTTCTCACTCATGTTCTCTGCCTGCTCGGGAGTGATAATACCCTTCTCAATCGCCTTATTTCTGACAGCTTCCGTATCAATACCGTTACCGTCATCTCTTACTTCGATTACTACGTTATTACCGTCCTGATATGCCTCTAAGAAGATGGAACCTACCTCCGGCTTACCTCTCTCCTTACGAATTTCTGCTGATTCCAGACCATGATCCGCAGAGTTACGAAGAAGATGCATCAAGGGATCGCCAATCTCATCTACCACGGTACGGTCAAGTTCTGTCTCCTCACCTGACATGTAAAGTTCCATCTTCTTGCCCAGAGTCTTCTGCAAGTCACGCACCATACGAGGGAACTTGCTGACTGTACTCTCAATAGGAACCATTCGTACCTTCATAACCGACTCATGCAGTGAAGTGGTCGTACTCTCCAGATACTCAATCTGCTCATTAACCGCCGCGCTCGATGTGCCGGAAGCCGCTGATGCGGACACAAGTGAATTCTTGGCAATAATAAGCTCGCTTACAAGATTCATCAACGTATCCAGCTTTTCGATATCAACTCTGACTGTTCTGTTAACTACCGGTTTGTTGGCAGGCGCTTTCTTTTCTTCCGCCTTCTTTTTGCTCTTATTCTGCGCTTTCGCTACTGCTGTCGTTGCCGGAGCCGGAGCAGCCGCAGGTGCTGCTACTTCAGCAGGTTTTGTCTGCTGTTCTGCTTTAGCCGGTTCTTCTTTGACCGTCTCATGGACCGTAGCTGATACATGATTGTAATCATACTCTTCTCCAATTACATCCTCTATCTCAGATACACTCTTAGCCGCCGTAAGTACCTGCTCTAAAGAAACGTCAGAGATGATGATTAAACTGAAATCCAGCTCAAACTTCTCATCTTCTATATCCTGCGCAGAAGGATTGGACATAATGATTTCACTGGTCTCTTCGATTGCCTTAAATACCAGAAAAGCACGCGCCGCTTTCAAAATACATGCTTCCTGTACTTTGACGGTCAGACCGTAAACGCCTTTACCTTGTTTTGCGGCCTCTTTTAATACTTTCTGTTCACTTTCACCAAGTTTAATTTCCAGCCACTTTTTATCGCCATTGTCGGCTGCTGCAGACGTCTCTTCAACTACTGCCTCTGCAGAATCTTCTTCACCGTCATCACCTTCGTCCGAGTCGCCGTTCAAGATAATATTTAACTCTTTGATCAAAGGTTCGTTGTCATTGGTGCCTTCGTCAGCGTTCTCGCGTATATTCGTGGTATACTCCTCCAAGGCATCAAGACACTGAAACAGCACGTCGATCATGCTGGCTTTGACAGTAATATTACCGTTACGAACTTCAGAAAATACATTCTCCATATCATGCGTCAGATTCTGCATTCTCTTATAGCCCATTGTACCTGCCATACCCTTTAATGAGTGCGCCGCACGGAAAATCTCATTGATGGTATCCATATTATCCGGCTCCTGCTCTAATGAGAGAATCTGTGTATTCAGGTTCTGCAAATGTTCATTTGTTTCATCAAGGAAAATTTCGAGATACTGACTTACGTCCATACTATTTTACCCCCACGTTCATTATAATTTCCTGTGCAATCTGGTCAAGCGGTACAATCTGGTCACTGAGTCCTGCAGTCACAACGCTTTTCGGCATACCGTATACCGCGCATGTACTTGCTTCCTGAGCAATTACATGAATCTTTTTCTTTGTTTTGAGCCTCTTGATTCCTTCCGTACCGTCAGCGCCCATACCTGTCATGACAACGCACACAACCTGATCAAACCGGCTGTCCTGTAAAGATTCATACATGTAATTTGCACACGGCTTAACGCCTTCTCTGTTCGGCTGATCCGTGTAATGGATTGTATAT
>VSOA01000074.1 GCA_009774585.1 Lachnospiraceae bacterium | reverse complement strand
GATTTATGAGTATATCAGAGATGAAATCAGGGCGGGAAACCTGTTGCAGAACGAGAAACTTCCTTCTGCGCGTTTCCTTGCGGAATATCTGCAGGTGTCGAGGACTACGGTAGACATGGCATATGACCAGCTTGTCTCGGAAGGATATCTGGAGGCAAGACCACGGAGAGGATATTTTGTCAGTGCATATGAAAAACTTAATGTGATAGATAAAATACCACGCCGTGAAATGCCGGAGCCGTCAGGAAATACGATTCAGGAATCCGTTCGATATGATTTTTCTCCGAATACTATTGATATGCGGCATTTTCCCTATGCGACATGGAAGAAAATTACTAAAAATATTCTCGTCGATGCCAATAGTAAGATGTTTTCACTGGGTGAACCGCAGGGAGACTTGAGTTTAAGAACAACGATATGTCGTTACCTGCACGGTTCCAGAGGTGTGAATTGCGAACCGGAACAGATTATTATCGGAGCAGGGAATGACTACCTGCTTCTTTTATTGGAAAAAATATTGGGGCGACATGTCCATGTGGCAATGGAGAATCCCACATATGTCAGAGCGTATAGGATTTTTCGCTCTTGTGCATATCCGGTTTCACTGGTCCCTATGGATGAGAATGGCATCAAGGTTGACTGTCTGCGTCGCACGGACGCCCGGGTGGCGTATGTGATGCCTTCCCATCAGTATCCCACGGGAATATCGATGCCGATCGGGAGAAGGATGGAACTTTTGAAATGGGCGGCGGAGGAAAAGGAACGCTATCTGATTGAAGACGATTATGACAGTGAGTTCCGGTACAGAGGAAAACCGCTGCCGTCGCTGCAGGCGTCGGATCATAACGGTAAGGTAGTGTATATCGGTACTTTTTCTAAGTCGATTGCGCCGGCAATTCGTATCAGTTACATGGTGCTTCCGTATTCCTTATTGGAGCAGTATCGCATAAGATGCAGTTTCTATTCATCCACCGTGTCGAGACTGGATCAGACGATTCTGAATGAGTTTATACAGGATGGGTATTTTGAGAGATATCTGAATAAGATGCGCAAACAGTATCGAGATAAACATGATTTGATTTTGAACGAACTGAAGCCTTTCGAAAAGGTATTTCATATCTCCGGTAGCAATGCAGGGCAGCATGTGCTCCTCACCGATTTAAAGGGACGTCAGGAAGAAGAACTGGCACGCATGGCAGAAAGAGTTAATGTGAAAGTATACAAGATGCAGGACTTCAGGATCGAAAAGAATAATGATGCACCGGCGATGCTGATACTGGGGTACGGCTCGTTATCCTTTGAAGAGATTAAAGAGGGGGTTGCGCTTCTGAAGAAAGCGTGGGTGGAAGAAAATGAATAAGAGTCAATAAGAGTCAATAAGAGCAAATGAAGAAAATAGAGGGCAGCCGCCCTCTATTGTTATGTTATAGGAAATTGCGACAACTTTTTATTTGTATGAAATCTGTTTTAACATTTTGAGATACGATACAGTCTCCTCGTAAAGCATCTCGGGATGGAAGGAATCGTCGCGAAAGTGTGTGCACATCAGACCGGTAATCGTATAATCAAGCATGGCATCAAGCTTCTCGAAAGAGATGCTGTCCGCAAAAAGAGCACGGTTGGTCTGATTCTTCAAAACCGCGTACACATCTTGTATGACACTGCGCTGTTTCTCAATCGCCATGAGCGCTTCGCTGACGTTTTCTGTGGCGCAGCGGTCAAGAAACTGCTGCATATAAGGATAGTTCTTTAAAACCTGCATTTTGGCAAATTCAATCTGTTTCCGGATTTCGAAATAGTCATCTGTGGAAGATGATACTCCGGTAGTCAATTCCAATTTCATGAAGCGGACGCTGTAGTCGTACAAAAAGGTATACAGTCCCAGTTTACTTCCGAAATAATGAAACAAAAGACCTTTGCTGATTCCCGCTTCCGCCACAATATCATCGGTGCTTGCATGCTTATAACCGTTTATAGCGAAGATTTTGAGAGAGGCGTTAATCATCCGGTCTTGCTTTTCTTTTTTTAAATCAAAAAATTTTTCGTTCATGTTTTTTCCATTCTAATTCGGTGCATATCCATTGCGTACATTGACTTTATGAGTCGAATTTTAATATATCATAAAAAGACTCGAGATTCAATGTCTTGGGGAAAACTAGTTTTAAGAAAATTTCGAGGTACAAGATGTTGTATGTAAAATTTTATCAGCGAAAAAACATATTTTTTTTATACATATTCCCTTTTCATTTTGGTAAAATAGTATTAATATAGTGATATACAAAGACGGTGAAAGGAGAACCCTCATGGCAAAAAAATTCGGTAAATTTTTAATGGTGACAGCTGCTCTCGGAGCCGTTGCAGCAGGCGTATATTATTGTTTACAGAATAAGGACGGTTTTGTAGATGATAATTTCGACGATGACGATGATTTCGATAATTTTGACGATGATTTGGATGACGAAGAGACAGCACAGGACGCCGACCGCAATTATGTTGATCTTGATTTAGAGAAAGCCGAAGATTTCAAAGAAGGTCTTAACGCGGCAAAAGCAGAGGCAACCGACAAAATAGTCGGCGCGGCTAAAGAAGCGGCTGATACGGTCAAGGAAGCCGTTGATAAAGCGGAAGTGAAAGTAGAAGAATTTTTTGATGACGAAGACAGCGACGGCTCAATGGACGCTGTATAACATGCTTCTTCTATAGGAACATATGAAAGCCTTGCGGGATGATTCCTGCAAGGCTTTATGTCATAGGAAATTGCAATAGAGTGTATCATTTTGGGGAGAATGCGAAGCATTCTCTAAATCGTCGCCGCCGGGCGACGATATTTTTACGTCATAGAAAATTGCGATAGAGTGTATCATTTTGGGGAGAATGCGAAGCATTCTCTAAATCGTCGCCGCCGGGCGACGATATTTTACTTATTCATTTTATACGGCGGGTCAGCCGGATAACCGCCTTTCAGTTTCTGCATACCGCGTTGAATAGCGTCTTTGGAGTTTTTCCAGTCGGCATCCTTGTTACGGTAATCAAATTTTTCAACCATCCATGCCACGTCTTCGGCAAGGCGTGTCATATTTTGTTCCATCAGAGGAAACACCATATCATAGAATTCGGCTTTTTCTCTATCATTTAAGCGACTGTCAGCGCCTTCGCACAAGTCGCCGAAATGATGCAGACAGAATCCCTTGCTGTTTTTAACTTTATCGCGAAATTCGGAATCTTTCTTATACATGACAAAGAACGTATCGAGGTAACGTTCGTATGTATCGGCGTATCGCTTACAGATATAGCAGGACTGCTCCTTCCCGGAAACCCATATGCCAATTGGATTCTGGCGTTCAATCTGTTTCTTGAATTTATCTTTCAGTGACGATTTGCCGGGTTTGAAATTTTTAAACTGCTGTTGCATTTCTTTATTCATCTGTATGTAATGTGTTTTGAGAATCCATGCATTGCCCAATGTGTTGCCGTAGTCAAACATTTTTTTGAAATGCGTTCTGCAGAAACCAGACATGTCAGTCTGTTCACGGATATCGCTTTCCATATAGGAGGAGCCGGAACCAAGTACAAAATCAAGCAAATCCTGTTCAACATCCCGTTCGATAAAGCAGAAGGGACATTCGTCAGCAGCGTTTATGGCATCGTTTAAAGGAATTGTATATAGTTGTTCTTTCATGAGCAGCCTTCTTTCTTATAATGGAGTATCATTTTTGTCTATGATACCATTTTACTCCATTAAGACATCGGGGTAAATAAAAAAATATCTTATGCGCCATGGTCTTGTAGAGTACACTGAAATGTGCTATATTATATGCACGGACATAATGAGAAAACGTTATTTTTCAAACGACGAAAAAGAAAATGAGGAGGCGTCCCATGACTGTTAAAATACCTGTAATCAATCATGATGAAAACGGAATCTTATCGCAGATACGCTGCTTTGCACTGGATATGGATGGTACGATCTATCTGGGAGAACAATGGATTGACGGAGCGGTGGAGTTCTTACGTAAGATTGAGGCGTCTGGACGAAACTATGTATTTTTAACAAATAATTCATCCAAAAATGCTGAAATTTATGTAGACAAACTTCAGAAGATGGGACTTGAAGTGAAGAAGGACAAGATTGTCACATCCGGACAGGCAACAATTTATTATTTGCAGCAATATTATCCGGAGGCAAAAGTTTTTCTTCTGGGGAATTCTCTTTTGCGGGAAGAATTTCTACAGGCAGGAATCTCTTTGGAAGAAGAGAGTCCTGATATTGTAGTGACTGCATTTGATACTTCTCTTGATTATAAGAAGATGTGTAAAGTATGTGATTATGTCAGGGCAGGTTTGCCGTATGTGGCGACGCATCCGGATTATAATTGTCCGACAGAGACAGGATTTATTCCTGATATCGGGGCAATTCATGAATTTATTCATGCTTCGGCATTTCGTTATCCGGATCGGATTATCGGCAAGCCGAATGCAGATATTATTGACTATCTGACCAGCAGGGTAAGTGCAAACCGCGATGAGATAGCAATGGTAGGAGATAGGTTATATACAGATATCGCTGCCGGAAGACAGAATGGACTTAAGAGCATTCTTGTCCTAAGTGGCGAAGCAACTATGGATGATGTGAGGAAGTCGGATGTGCTTCCACATATGATTTTTGATTCCGTGAAAGAGATGACAGCGCTACTATAAAAGTGGTTGACAAACGACAATAATAAGTGTATACTTTACCCGTATTAATCGTCTATGTGAAAATCTATCCATATTATATGGAGTCGTTGGCGTATCGCCGATTTTTCGCATATTACAATATTATTTTACGGAGGCGGGAAACGGGTATAATGCACTGCTAATGCCGCATGAACACATGTTTTGCGTTGACCGGGAAGAGAAAGAGAGGTAGACTAAATGAACAAGGAGATGTCAGGTATGAGCAATGAAGAAATGTTTGCGGCAATTATGATGCGGCTGGATACGGTAGAAATCAGCTTGAAGGATTTGAGTGGTGTAAACGGTAAGATTGACGGCTTGAATGGTAGGATAGACAGTCTGGATAGCAGGATGGACAAGCTGGACGACAGGATGGACAAGCTGGACGACAGGATGGACAAGCTGGACGACAGGATGGATAAACTTGATGCCAGAGTGGACAAATTGGACGCGAAGATTGATTGTGTGGAGTCAGGTCTGAATCAGAAAATTGACAATCTGGAAGACAAGGTTTTTATGGAAATACAAGCAGTACGGACGGAGATGGAGGTCGTAAATAAGTCGCTGAAGCAGGATATAGGGATACTGGATCAAAAAATAGACCGCTTGCTGTTTACGAAAGATGTTGACGGATACGAGAAACTGAAGATAAGGGTAGAAGTACTCGAAGACGGTTATCGAAACCTTAAAGAAAAGATTTGCTGATGAATTTGGAGCAGGAACAAAAGCAGGGCTTTATATGGGGCCCTGTTTTTATGTGTTTTATACAAAAAGTTTATGAGGTATCTAGGAAAAACGGCAAAATTGTAAATATACTATTGAAAAAAGAATAAAGTGGATATATACTTAATCCATCCGATTGGAAACGTTACCGATAACGATTCCAGAATTGTGGATTATGAATGTATATAGCTGATTAATGTATGAAAGGATTTGTAATAATATGAGAAAGAGTGGGATTTTACTGCCTGTGTCCAGTATTCCTTCTAAGTATGGAATCGGTACTTTTTCAAAGCAGGCATATGATTTTATTGATTCATTGGAAAAAGCGGGTCAGTCATACTGGCAGATACTGCCGCTTGGACCGACAGGATATGGGGATTCTCCATATCAGTCATTTTCAACTTTTGCCGGAAATCCCTATTACATTGATTTGGAAACATTAATTGAAGAGGGATATCTGACAAAAGACGATTGCGAGAAGTGCGATTTTGGAGATGATGATGAGTATATTGACTACGAGAAGATTTATCTTTCCAGATTTAAGGTGTTAAAGATTGCTTTTCAGAACAGTAATGTAGTAAATGAGGCAGATTTTCAGAATTATGTACGGGATAACAGATATTGGCTTGACGATTATGCACTCTATATGGCTGTGAAAAACTCTTTTGACGGCAAGAGTTGGAGCGAGTGGGATGAGGACATTAAACTGCGTAAGCCCGCAGCGATGGAGTACTATCGCGAGAAGTATGCAGAGGAAGTAATGTTCTATCAATTTCAGCAGTATCTGTTTGCGAAACAGTGGTCTGCGCTCAAAGAATATGCGAATCAGAAAAGGATACAGATTATTGGCGATATTCCGATTTATGTTGCGTTTGACAGTGCCGATACATGGGCGAATCCGGAGTTATTCCAATTAGATGATATGCTGACGCCTATAGCGGTGGCAGGATGTCCTCCGGATGCTTTTTCTGCAACGGGACAGTTGTGGGGTAATCCGCTGTATCGCTGGGAATATCATAAAGAAACCGGCTACGCATGGTGGATGAAACGTATTGCATATTGCTATGAGCTGTATGATGTGGTGCGCATCGATCATTTCCGTGGATTTGATGAATACTATTCCATTCCTTTTGCCGATGAGACGGCAGAGTTCGGACATTGGGAGAAGGGACCGGGATATGATATTTTTAAGGCGATTAAGGAGAAAGTTGGCAATAAACCTGTCATTGCAGAGGATCTTGGCTTTTTAACTGAATCAGTCATTAAATTGGTCAAAAAGACAGGATATCCGGGCATGAAAATTTTACAGTTTGCATTTGATCCGAGAGAAGAGAGTGATTATCTGCCGCCAAATTTTGTGGCCAACAGTATTGTCTTCACCGGCACGCATTTTAACGATTCGTTTCTGGGGTGGTATAACAGTTTAAGCCGCAGAGACAAAGCGTTTGCAAGAAAATATCTGAATATCCGCACGAATAAGGATGTGCAGTGGGAATTTATCAGAGCGGCTATGGCGAGTGTATCTGAGACTTGTGTAATTCCGATGCAGGATTATCTGGGACTTGGAGCGGAAGCAAGGATTAATATACCGTCTACTCTCGGTATTAACTGGAAGTGGAGAATGCTTTCGGGGCAGTTTACGGATGAACTTGCGCAGCACATTTTGGACATGACGAAGCTGTACGGCAGAGTAGGAAAGTAAGTGAAAAACAGACAGAGTAAGAATGCTGACAGTCTTTTGGATGGGCTGTCAGTATTTATATTTAAAAGTCGCAAGGGGTGAAACATGGCAGAGATTACGATTAAAGATATTGCAAAGCAGTGCGGCGTGGGTATCAGCACGGTGTCAAGAGCGATCAACAATCATCCGGATATCAATCCAAAGACACGCAAGATGGTTATGCAGGTGATTGAAGAGACAGGATTTATCCCTAACAACAGTGCAAGAAATTTAAAGCGGACGGATGCAAAATGTATTGCCGTGCTCGTGAAAGGTATCACGAATCCCTTCTTTAGCAGTATGATTCAGATTATTGAGGAAGAAACGCAGAAGAATAAATATGCGCTTGTATTGCGTCATGTGGAAGCGCAGGAGGACGAGATAGACGTAGCGCTGGAATTAGAGAAAGAGAAAAGGCTGCGGGGCATAGTCTTTTTGGGAGGACGCTTTACTCATTCAGAAGAAAAATTGGGGAAACTTAAGGTCCCGTTTATATTCAGTACGATCGGGATTGACATTTCTGACAGTATCGACAGAATTGAATTTTCAAATATCACGGTGGATGATAAACTGGAAAGCGAGAAAATGACAGAATACCTGCTCAGTCTGGGACACAGACAGATTGCTTTTGTCACAGAGCGGCCGGAGGAATCTATCGGGCGCAGGCGTATCGAGGGTTATCGGGAGGCATTTATCAAGAGAGGTCTGGCGGTACCGGAACAATTAATCTGCTATGTGCAGGAAGAAGTGGATCATTTTTCGATGGAAAACGGTTATCTCACGGCAAAGAATTTGCTGGAATCGGAGGAATATATAACTGCAATCTACGCGGCGTCGGATACATTGGCAATCGGGGTGTGCAGGGCAGTATTGGAATCCGGCAAACGTATCCCCGAGGATATTTCTGTGGCGGGGTATGACGGCATAGAGCTGGGCGAATACTATAATCCGAAACTGACTACCATCAAACAGCCGGTAGAAGAGATGGCGAAGAAAACCATCCGTGTTTTGCTTGATGTGGTTGCAGGGCGGGAGGAACACCAGCAGATTATTTTTCCGGCGCAGCTGGTAGAGCGGGAGTCCACGGCTGCCATCAGGGTTAACAGTAAATAAGCCGGACAATCACGAGGAAGAGCGGCATGACGTCTAAGCGGTAATATCTAAAATTTACGTCTGCTCAGGTTAGAATTGTGATAGGCAGGGTCTTCACTGACGTCTTGATCAAACCAGTCAAGTGGTATAAATGCATCAGCCATGTCCTTAGAAGGAAACTCCACCTCGGCAATCATGAGGGGTGCGAAGGGAGCCTCAAAAATATCCAGTTCTACAAATAGACTAGTTTGGTCAATACATTCTTTATATCCTGACGCAAATGTCGGGTGTTCAATCGGTATGATATAGCGTTTCTTAGAAATCACGTTTCCGTCTGATTTTTCCCTAAGATGATAGTAAGAATGCTCATTTAATGGGAGGTTATATTCTTCTCTCGCTATAAGTCCGCTGCCTTTATAGGTTAAATAGTAGTCGTCGTCTTGTCTGCGGATTCTGACAACCGGGTCGGTATTTAAGTATGCCTGCTCGATGAGATGGCAGGGATATTGCTCCAAATTTTCGGGTAAATATTTGATTGTGAATTTGCGTTCAATTTCCATGGTTTAGCCTTTCTTAATCAATAATTGCCACAGCGTAAATCCTTGAAGGGGCTGTACAAGAATTACTGTGTAATTCTTGTAACGCAAGCTGATAAGCTTGCGTTTATTATAAGTGCTTTTGACATGAGAGTAAAGTCTTATACGCTTGTGTTGTTTTAACGGTTGTCTTTCCAGATGGCACGTTTTATAATATTTCCATAAGTAAAACTAAATAATGCAGGTATACAGGATGAAGTTATGGGCGGCAGCATAACGCATTATAAATTTTGAAGAGGGAGGCAGAGAAAATGAGCAGAGCGGCAGTTTTTTTTGGAACAGGATATGAGGAAATCGAAGCATTGAC
This sequence comes from Lachnospiraceae bacterium, assembly GCA_009774585.1. Classification (GTDB taxonomy): domain Bacteria; phylum Bacillota; class Clostridia; order Lachnospirales; family Lachnospiraceae; genus UBA3282. The sequence continues at coordinate 4,533 of VSOA01000074.1, read as the reverse complement.
GGTAGTTGACATTTTGCGCCGAGCAGAAGTGGAGACAATTATGGTGTCTGTAACGGATGAAAAGAGCGTGACAGGATCCCATGATATGGAAGTTCGAATGGATGCGGTAATTGATGAAGTTGATTTTGAACAAATCGATGCAATCGTATTGCCGGGCGGTATGCCGGGTACGAAGAAGTTAGAGGCATGTGAAAGCCTGATGTCTCAGGTTGATGCTTTTGTTTCACAAAATAAAATTGTGGCGGCAATCTGTGCGGCGCCGAGCATTTTGGGACACAGGGGAATTCTGCACGGAAAACAGGCATGTTCCTATCCTGCGTTTGAGAGTCATCTGGAAGGCGCTAATGTGCTGCATGAGCCGGCAGTGACTGACGGAAATATTATTACCGGACGCGGTATGGGTACTGCGATTCCGTTCGGACTGGCGATCTTAGAGAAACTTCGGGGTAAGGAAGCGGCGGAACAGATGGCAAAGTCGATTGTCTATCAATAAATAAACAATCCATAATTTACCATAATATTTTCATTTTATCCGAACATACTAACATCAAGATAAGCGATAAAGTGAACGCTTTTACAGAAAACAGGATTCGGTTACGAATCGCCGCATTGGCAGGAAACATTTTGTCGGTACGGAAGTCTCTGGGATAAGCGTGAAACGACAGCGCTTATCTCAATAATATAGATAACAGAATGATATTCATACAAATGAAATCATTCAAAGTATTTCGGAGGTGAAAGAAATGGCAAGCAACAAGACGAATAGAGTAGAAGTTCCTGAAGCTAAGGCAGCTATGGATCGTTTCAAGACAGAGGTTGCATCTGAGTTAGGTGTAAACCTGAAAGAGGGTTACAATGGTGACCTCACATCCAAAGAGGCTGGTTCTATCGGTGGCGAGATGGTTCGTAGAATGATCAAGAATCAGGAAGAGCAGATGAAATAAGCTTAAGGACAGTTAAAAAGAATGACCCGTCTGAGTATTCAGGCGGGTTGTTTTTTGGGCAAAAATCATGTATACTCCATTATAGGTTACCTGAAAGCGGAGATTACATAGTGACTAATATGGTCAATACCTGCCCGGTTAGCTGCAGAATGAATCTGCCCGGTTAGCCGCAGAATGAAGCTGTACGGATATCTGTGAAATCAAGCTGACGGGATACCGCAAATTGATAGATTCTGACGCTCGAAGAGTATTTCATTTATTGGGAAAGGTACTTTATGATATCTGCCTGACGAGGGATGCTGCTGAGAGGGAAGGCTCACGAAGATGCATAAGAATGACGGATGAAGTGCGCCTTAACGGGTGCATTTTTGTTTGATGAAGGAAAGCATATGCTTTTGCACGAAACGGAATATCCGCAAATTCTTGGTAATATTGTGTGCCCGTCAGGCAGAAGGGAGAATATTACATGAGAAAGAAAACGGCGGCAATGATGATGGGGATTGTTATGTCCCTGACGATGCTGGCAGGCTGTGGCGCGGGAACAGAGGGAAATTCCCGAGACAGCGCCTTCGAGGCGGAGAATATTACGGTAAGAATCGGTTCTCTGAAAGGTCCGACTTCTATGGGACTCGTTTGTTTGATGGATCGGTCGGATAAAGGGGAAGCGGCTCAGGCGTATGAATTTACGATGACGGCGGCCGCAGACGAACTGCTTCCTGCCATGATATCGGGAGACTTGGATATTGCGCTGGTTCCCGCAAATGTGGCGAGCATACTGTATAATAAGACAGAAGGCGGCATCTCGGTGATTGATATCAATACTCTGGGTGTTCTTTATATGGTATCCGGGGACGATACAATAAAGAGTATGGAAGATTTAAAGGGAAGGACGGTTTACCTGACTGGTAAGGGGACGACTCCCGACTATGTATTGCACTATTTATTAAAAGAAAACGGACTGACGGAAGAGGATGTGACACTGGAATATAAATCGGAGGCGACGGAGGTTGCGGCGCTGCTGGCGAAAACTCCGGAGGCAATCGGCGTACTGCCGCAGCCATTCGTAACGGCGGCATGTTCACAGAATGAAAATCTTGTGGTAGTAATGGATTTGACTGAACAGTGGAATCGGGTGCAGGAGACAAACGCAGCCGTTAAGGACGGACCAAGGAGTCAGCTTGTGACCGGCGTAACTGTGGTAAGGAACGGCTTTTTAGAGGAGCATAAGGCAGCAGTGGATCAATTCATGGAAGAACATGCAGCCAGTGCCGCGTATGCGAATGAGCATGTGGAGGAGGCAGCGGAACTGGTGGCGGCGGCAGGCATTATCGAGAAGGCGCCCGTGGCAGTGAAGGCAATGCCCAAGTGTAATATCACCTACATTGACGGTAACGATATGAGATATGCTTTGGAAGGATATTTGTCGGTACTGTGTGAACAGGATGCATCTTCGGTGGGAGGAAGTCTTCCGGGAGAAAACTTTTATTATATCAATGAGCGATAAGATGAGGAGTAAGGTGTGAATCATACAATGCGTAAACAGATGAAAAGTGTGGTTATCATATTGTTCTGGCTGGCAGTCTGGCAGATAGCGGCAGTCTGCATTGACAACCATATTCTTTTGGTAGGACCGGGGCAGGTTTTGTATGCTTTTGCGTATAATATGATACAGCCGGACTTTATGAAGATTGTTATGCATTCGTTTGTAAGAATCGGGCTGGGGTTTTTCCTAGCCCTTTTTGCCGGACTGGTACTGGGAGCAGTCAGTTACCGCTTTACGATAATGGAAGAGATACTGGCGCCGGCGGTGCAGGCGGTTAAATCAATTCCGGTCGCATCTTTTGTAGTGATTCTCTTAGTATGGTTTGGCTCGCAGAAGATTTCTTTTTTTATCAGCTTTCTGATTGTGTTTCCCAACGTCTATGTGAACATGATCGCGGGAATGAAAAGCGCAGATGCCAAACTGCTGCAGATGGCGCAGGTATTCGGTGTCGGAAGGGGAAAGCGTTTCTTCTATTTATATAGACCGGCAGTCATGCCATATCTGGTAAGCAGTCTGAAAATATCTCTGGGCATGAGCTGGAAATCCGGTGTGGCGGCGGAAGTAATCGGACTTTCGGATTATTCCATGGGAGAACGTCTCTATCTGTCGAAGATTTATCTGGATACCGCCGGCCTGTTCTCATGGACGCTGACGATTATACTGGTCAGCTTCCTTTTTGAAAAAACGATGCTTTGGCTGGTACAAATCTTTGAGGATTGGAAACCTTATCCAAGTATTCGTGCGAAACGATACAATGTGCCGGAGAAAGAGGCGGTTTCAGATACGATTTGGATAAAAAAAGTATGCAAATCATATACATTGGTTCCTGTTTTGAATAATTTAAGTATGTCAATGACACAAGGAAACAGGTATCTTCTGATGGCGCCTTCAGGAGGCGGTAAAACGACGCTTCTTAAATTATTGACCGGGCTGGAGAATGCCGACAGTGGTGACATCAGCGGTATGCCTGCACATATCGGTATGGTTTTTCAGGAGGACAGACTCTGTGAAGAGTATGACGCCGTCTGCAACATTATGCTGGGAATGAAGGGTACAGGAATGGAAAACACAATTGAATATGTCAGACGGGAAGCGGGAAAAATTCTTCCGCAGGAGTGCTTGACTAAACCGGTCAGAGAACTCAGCGGCGGCATGAGAAGACGCGTTTCGCTTCTGAGGGCGGTGCTGTCGTCTTCGGACATGTTGATTCTCGATGAGCCGTTTACCGGGCTGGACGAAGAAAACCGTCTGCACTGTGCGGAATATCTTTTGAAGAATCTGGGCAGCAGAACACTGCTCGTCACGACGCATCGTGAAGATGATGTGGAGCTGCTTAGAGGAATCAAGATAACACTGTAATGGAACGGGCGCAAAAGTGCGGCTTTTGGTGATGAATTTTATAGTGATTTCATAAATGTTTTGCTGGTATTTTCCAAAAGTTTGTGCTATAATGCTTAAATGACTGTGACTAGAAGCAAATCAAGGTTATGACCGAGTGCTTCGACCGGATGGTAATGAAGAAGAATGCACGTTGCAGAGGCAGTTTAAGGAGGAACCCATACAATGAGTTTACAGGTGGAAAAATTAGAAAAGAACATGGCGAAACTTACGATTGAAGTAGGTGCGGAAGAATTGGAGAAAGCGATTGAGAAGGCTTATCAGAAGCAGAAGAAACAGATCAGCATTCCGGGTTTTCGTAAAGGTAAAGTACCGCGTCAGATGGTAGAGAAGATGTACGGCAAGGAAGTGTTCTACGAGGACGCTGCCAATGAATTGATTCCCGATGCTTATGATAAGGCATTAGAAGAGTGTACGGAGGATATCGTATCTTCCCCGAAGATTGAAGTGACACAGATTGAGTCCGGTAAGCCGTTTGTGTTTACTGCGACAGTGGCGCTGAAGCCGGAAGTTAAACTGGGAAAATATAAGGGCGTTAAGATTGATAAAATAGATGCGGAAGTCACAGAAGACGATGTGATGGCAGAAATTGAGAAAGAGCGTGAGAAGAGCGCAAGAAACATTACGGTGGAAGACAGACCGGTAAAG
>VSOA01000073.1 GCA_009774585.1 Lachnospiraceae bacterium | reverse complement strand
GGGTTGGACTGGACAAGCGTGTCCGTCATTCGCTCGTAAATATCTCCGTAGAAAATGCACCGACGTGTTTCTGGCAGATCCGCTCTTCGCGTTTCCCGCATTGCTCCAAACTGTCTAATCCGTTCCCTGACCCGCTTCAGCACATTCTTATCATAAAAGACGTCGCCGCAGTTTAAAAAGAAAATGTAATCCCCCTGTACATGGGAAATCGCCTGATTCATGGCGTCATAGATACCGGCATCTTTCTTCTGCACGAAGCAGAACTGATGAGAATGATACAGCGCAAGGTTCTTTAATTCATCATCGAAATATTTTAACGTAATTTCGTCAGTGGAACCGCCATCCTTAACGATCACCTCGTAATCCTGCTCTGTCTGACTGCGGATGCTGTCAATCGTCTCCCGCAGTTTGTCCCCTGCGTTTAAGCACACTACAATAATGCTGAAGGTCATATAGCATTCTCCTTCCCGCTCTCCGCGCTGTCATCCTTTTGCTTCCCTCACTCCGTCCTTCATCCATGCATACGCCTGCTTCACCGAAATATCCCTGCACATTTCATCCTTGTGTGCCAGCAGGAATCGAAGCGACAGCGGAAGCGCCAGCCAGCCGTACAGATAGCGGTACAAAACACCTCTGTCCTTAAAGAACTTCTCATGATACCCGTTAAACCAAGTAGACTTCCTCTCGATTTCCTCCCCGATGCAGACCGTGTGGGAATAGAGTTTTAACCCGGCTTTCAGACAATCCTTTATAAAAAGACTGTCCTCTCCGTTGCTGTATTTTGCTCCGCCGCCGAAAAGCAGTGAGTAGTGAACGTTGGCACGCAGCAGCGCGTCATACTTTGCAGTAATGCTGTATGCCGGATATCTTCCGTAATTGCGGTATGTGATCCGGTGAACGTCCTCATTCCAGTATGTCCGTCTGGAAGGCGCCACTTTCACATTGACAAGAATCATATCCGCATCAGGTATATCATGATACGCCTTTTGAATCTTCTCTTTGTAGTCTTCGGAAAGCACAATATCTTCATCCGTAAAAACACACACGTCGGTATCGGCGTGTAACAGCGCGGTGTTACGGCTTAATCCCACGCCTCTCTCCGGCATAGAGAAAACCTGCACTCTATGACCGCAATGAATCTTCTCCTCATACCCATAGCGGTCGCACTGGTTTACAATTACGGCGTCAGTGCTTATATGCATTTGTTCGATCAAAGCGCCGGCGTCTTGATCCACTGCCGACACCAAAAGCTGTATCTTCATAACCGTCACCCGTTATACCCTGTTATACGGCTGCTTCTTTCTTCTTTCCGCCAAATACATGTCCATAATATTTGTTCAGGAACTTTTCATCTGCACCGCTGATCGCGATACCTGCCACTCTGCATTCTCTTAACTTCAACTGTTCCAGCACATAACTAAGGTATGCTGCATGTACTTTTCCATACGCTACAGTAACGACAACTCCCCCTGCTTTGTCCTTCGCCGCACCTTCTCTCTTCTCCGGTCCGCTGACGGGCAGGATGCTGATTTCGCCAAATTCCTGACGCAGATACAACAAATTATTCTCGTAGTCTTCACCAAACATTCCCGATGCTTTAGCATAACCGACAAACGCTGCGTCTGTCACAACCTTCAAATCACCGGCTATGAGAATGCGGTCATCGAGCACATAGTAAAACAACATGCCGAACAATGTCAGTATGGTCATGGCTGCTAAGCCTATGAGCACAGCCTGTAACGTCCGGTCGTCCGCCGTCACGAGCACAGCCGGAACAGACCGGATTACCGTAATGTTCTTAAATTCCTTGGCAGTCTCGCCCTGCTGCACAAGAGACTTCTCCGATGCCTCCTGTATTGCATTACATCTGTCCGCATCGTGAGCGGTAATTGTAAGTGTCAGCAGCCTTAAGTCAGACAGAATCTCTGCCTTCGTAGCCGCCGTAACTTCTTCCCGCGTATAATCCGGCAATAGAAATTCCATTGTCACGTCAAGAATCGGATTCGTCGCCATCAGATCATTCCATGTGTAGCCGTTATATGCCTGATAGACCTCCCCGGTCTCATCTGCCGCAAAATCCAGATAAATCTTGGATACTGCCTGATATTCACGCTCTGCTTCCGGCACTATGCGGACAATCGTATATAGGATTCCCCCAAGCAGCGCACCAATTACTGCCGCAGCGAGTACAATCCAGCTTTTCCGTATAAAGCAAAGCCCCAGTTTTTTCATATCCATGCCTGCATCGGCATACGCGATTTGCTGCATAATCATTTCTCCAACACGGTCTATCGTTACTTCATTGCTGTAGTCTGCGTACTGTCTACGCCTTCCGTGCTCTCCGGTTTAATAAGAATCTTTAACGTCAGGAGCATTAATTTAAGGTCCAGCCATACCGAATACTGCTCGATATAAGTCAGATCCAGTTTCAGTTTGTCGTAAGGCGTCGTATTGTACTTGCCGTACACCTGTGCATATCCTGCCAGCCCTGCCTTTACTTTCATACGGAAAGCAAATTCCGGCATCTCCTCCATGTACTGGTCTATAATCTCCGGTCTCTCCGGCCGCGGTCCGATAAAGGACATATCGCCTTTTAATATATTAAATAACTGCGGCAACTCGTCAATTCTCGTCGTGCGGATGAATTTTCCTACAGGCGTAATACGGGAATCATTCTTCGACGCCAGTCTCGCCACGCCGTCCTTCTCCGCATCCACTCTCATACTGCGGAACTTCAATATATAGAATTCTTTACGCCCTATCGTACATCTGACCTGCTTATACAGGATAGGCCCTCCGTCATAAGCTTTAATTGCAATCGCCGTAATCAGCATGAAAGGCGACGCAATAATCAGAAGCAGAATCGAACATACCAGATCAATCATCCGCTTGGCAAGCCGCTGTTCTATCTTCAACGCATATTCCCTTGTCAGATAAATCGGTGTGTCAAACAGATGAAGCTGGTCGGCGCCCTTCACCAGTACATCTGATATCTTCGGCATCATATAGACGCGTACCGAACGGCTGTAGCAGTATTTCAACAGATAATTCCGGTCAGCGACAGGAATATCCCACAATACAACTGCGCCGTAATCCCCTGCGATCTCCTGCTTGATGCGCTCTATGCCTTCCTTGATATTGATTGTCCGGCCTATTTCATATTTCTCCTTACGCGACTCGAACTTCGCTACGATATCGTCAATCGGTCTCTCGCCGTGGATGATCAATATCGCCCTTGGCGGAAACGCCTTGAAATAACATGTATTGCACACAAACACCCACACGATTGAGAAAATTGTCTGGATGAACATTGTCTCGGCAATAGGTTTGACATGAACAACCCAATTCGCCATCAGCGATATCTGAAAATAAGAAATGACATTTACAAACAATAATGAAAAAAATTCCGATATAAATACATCGGTCGGCTTCAAGTAGCCTATCTTCAATACACCGTAAGTGCTTGCAAAGAAAAACAGCAGCACAAAATAAATCAGGATAATAAGAATATGACCTTTAAAGAAGAAATTGGCTTTGCGGTGATACAATAAATACGGATAGTATTCTTCAAACCAGAAATACGCATATACCGCCGTATGAATAAGCAATCCGATAAATGATAGCTGCAATATGATAAGCCTTTTTAAAGATTCTATCCGTTTCATAATCCTACACCTCTTTAGCTACAACCGTCTGGCAACCGCCCGATACGCCCATAAAACAAAATAACGCGCACCGGCAATCACAGACAACTTCTCCTGTCTGCGATACAGATTCCATATGCGCTTCATAGCCACAAATTTATTTGATGACAGAGATTTCGCCGGTCTGCGGTAAACCGCAAGCACTTCGTCTAACCCGTAAGCCTTATATCCCGCTCGCAGTATCTGCCACCATGTAGCAGTATCCTCGCTCGCCACATCAGGCATTCTCATCAAATCCATCGGAATCTTATTCCGGTCGAATAAAACCGTCGTTGTAAAGATAATCGTCCTCGAAAGAGCCTGCTTATAAGTAAGTTCCGTCGGAACATGTACCACTTTGCCCGTAGGATTTGCCTGCTCGTCTCCGAATTCATAAGCCGAGAACACGAATCCCGCCTGTTTGTCCTTCATAAAGCGCAATTCCTTCTCCAATTTCTCCGGATACCAGACATCGTCCGCATCCAAAAAGGCTATATATCTGCCCTGCGCCATATGAAGCCCTGCATTTCGCGCGGCGGCGGCGCCCCCGTTCTTCTCTTTGCATATAAGCGCTGCCCGTCTTCCAAAAGCGTCTGCATACTCTTCTACCGCCTGCATATCCTGTCGGCTTACAGATCTCCTTTCAAACCCGTTCATTCCGAGCGTACTCCTTACAAAATCAGCGCTCTTGTCAGGAGAACAATCCTCTACGAGCAAAAGTTCCCAGTCCGAATATGTCTGCTTTACGACCATGGCAATCGTCTCTGCAATATACGATGCCGCATTGTAAACCGGCACGATAATGCTGACTCTTTCACTCATAGTAATTTCCTCTTAGCTGAATATTCTGTGTCGTCCTAGTTTATAAGTCCTCTTTCACAAGATAAATCGGACGCTTCTTCACTTCCATATAAGTCTTGGATAAATATTGTCCCACTATACCAAGACAGAACAATTGCACGCCGCTGACAAGCAGAATAATACATACCATGGATGGCCATCCCGAAGTCGGATCCCCAAAAATCAGCGTTCTCACAATAATCACGACAATCAGCACAAACGCCATCACACAAAACAGCGCGCCCATCACCGCGGCAACCGTAAGCGGCATTGTAGAGAAGGCGGTAATCCCTTCCAGAGAATAGACAAACAGTTTCCAGAAAGACCATTTTGTCTCACCCTTCTTGCGTTCGATATTCTCATACTCCAGCCACTTCGTCTCGTAACCTACCCATCCGAAAATTCCCTTGGTAAATCTGTTATACTCCGACATGGCAAGAATCGCGTTCACCACCTGTCTTGTCATGAGTCTATAATCTCTCGCTCCGTCCACGATTTCCGTCTTGGATATTTTATTCATGATACGGTAGAACATCCTTGCAAAAAAAGATCTGACCGGCGGCTCACCTTTTCTGGTAACACGTCTGGTCGCCACAGAGTCGTATCCCTGCTCAATATACGCATACATGTCTGGCAGAAGCGACGGTGGATCTTGTAAGTCCGCATCCATCAAGACCACCAAATCCCCTTTAGCCTTCTGCAGGCCGGCGTAAATTGCCGCCTCTTTACCGAAATTTCTGGAAAAAGAAACCATATGCACCCTATCATCCTCTTCGTGCAATTTCTTGATTTCATCCACCGTGTGATCCCCGGAACCGTCGTCAATATAGATTAATTCCACGTCAATTTCTTTTTCATGAAAGAAAGGGGCATTCTTAAACAGTTCATCATAGAAATCCCTAATATTCTCTTCTTCATTATAACAAGGTACTATCACGCTGAGTAATTTCATTCCGCATACCGTGCCTTTCACATATATGCTCATATTTTAGCATAAATAAACAAAAAAAGGAAGAGACCTCTCTCTTCCTTTCCCCGGCAGTTAAACCAACCCGCATTTCAATCGGATATAGTCTGCCACCGTTGCAATATACTCACTGTTTGTAGGTCTGCTGTACTCCCGCGAATTACAGTAGCCAAACAATTGCTCAAATAGCTCACCGTTACCCCTCTACCAAGAAACCTCAATAGCATTCCTGATAGCGCGTTCAATCTTTTGATCCGTCGTATGATCAACCTTTGCCAGATCCGGATATAGGAGTTTCGTGACGCTGCCGACTAATTCCATATTTTCCGTACACATCTCCACCGCGCTTCTTAAGTACTGATACCCTCGCAAATGCGCAGGTATGCCCAACTCCAACATAAACTCGGAAATCTCCTTTTCCAGATTCTGGCCGGACAAAATATTTTCTTGTATCATTCCCTTTTTACTCCTTCTTGCGCATTGCATTATTCGTGTAGTTGTATTGCATATATACATAATATCAAACAATCCATATTATGTATATTGTAAGTTATCGCCTACATTCTTGCTGAATTTACGTTTTCCTTAAACCAATCATATGCAAGTTGTACGCCTTCATCCAGTTCAATCTTGTGTTTCCAGCCCAGATTATGCAGTTTGGTCACATCCGTCAGTTTGCGCGGCGTACCATCCGGCATATCATGGTTCCATACGATCTCACCCTGATATCCCACTACCCTCTGCACCGTCTCTGCAAGTTCTTTGATTGTAACCTCTTTACCGGTTCCGACATTCACATGCTGCTCCCCACTGTAATTTTCAAGCAGATATACACAGGCGTCAGCCATATCATCCACATACAGGAATTCCCGGAGAGGCGTACCCGTTCCCCACAACTCTACCGTCGGGGAGCCGCTTATCTTCGCCTCATGGAATTTGCGAATCATCGCAGGCATAACATGCGAGCCCTGCAGATCGTAGTTGTCATACGGACCGTACAGGTTGGTCGGCATGCAGCTTATGAAGTCATCGCCGTACTGCCTCTTAAAGAATTTACACATTTCAAGCCCGGCAATTTTGGCAATCGCATACGCTTCATTTGTCTCTTCAAGCAAACCAGTCAAAAGAGCGTCCTCCGGTATCGGCTGCGGAGCCATTCTAGGATAAATACATGTACTTCCCAAAAACAGCAGCTTCTTTACCTGATAGTCATGACAGCATTTAACCACATTACACTGAATCTGCATATTCTCATATGCAAACTCCGCCGGGGTCGTGTTATTAGCGTTGATTCCGCCTACCTTCGCTGCTGCGAGCACCACCACGTCAGGCTTCTCTGCCTCAAAGAAATCCCTCACAGCCTGCTGACTTGTAAGATCTAACTCTCTATGTGTCCTGCCGATAATATTATGGTAGCCCTTTGCCTCCAAGTTTCTTACAATAGCGCTGCCCACCAGTCCTCTGTGTCCTGCAACATAGATTTTGTCCGTTTTGTTCATTTCCACGTCATCTCCATTTCTAAGGCTCTCTGCCTTCTTTCAAATATTTAATTTCCGGAGGCAAATCCGTCCCCGATATTCTGTCCTAAGAATCTCACTTCTGTTCTCACCGGCGCAGACGGGAAACTGTCATATCCCACCTGATCGCCCTGCACGGGATAATAGAAATCTATCCCTTCTATCTGATAAGACTGCGTCTTGTAGTTTTCATAATCCTTCTGTGCAATCCAGTAATCGTTCACAAAGGAACCCATGATTTCCCCACCGAGCGCCGCACATTTATACCCAAACAAAAACCACACCGCCACAATCCCGCACATCCTGAGCATTTTCCATCTGAAAGAAATTGTCCCCGTCCGCCTTCGCTCCTCTGCACCGGACAGCAGCTTATCATATATGCCGCCCAGAATAACCGCCGGGGTCAGGTACACATAAACACAGCCGTATCGAATCAGCGGAGATGTACACAACCAGAAGGCAAAAGATCCCGCCACGGCAATCTGCACGAGGAAGATATCCCATCTTCCTTTCCATAGTCTGCACAACATACCGACAGCATATACAAACAGAATACATACCGAAGCAACAGCCGCAAGTACAAATAACTTGTCACTGCCTGCCAGCGACCCGAACCATTCCGGCATCCATTCCTTCACAGAAATATCATACCGATTTACATCTGCGTATCCTCTACCCCAGACTTGGATTTCTTTCGCGTCGTAATCTGCCACACCCTTTGGAATCTTCCATAACACATCAAACAAATCGATCTGTGTAAACGGATAAACCAGCCAGCCGGACAGCAATATATTTCTTATAATAAACGGCAATACCGTCACGAATCCCAATATGATATATTTGGCGATTTCTCGCCAGCTCTTACGCTTTACCAAATAATACGCCGGATAAATAACCAAAAGAAGGATCAATGCCGCCGACAGCTTCACCGTCATCAGAAATACTCCCAGCACGCTAAGCATCGCATAAGGCAATGCAGACTGCACGTTCTCCTCCAGCAGCTCCAGCCAGCGGATTATGAGATAGAAAGCAAGCAGCACCATAAAATAATCGGACGCCGGCGAAATCATCTCATCAAAAATATTGACCAGATAATAAATGCCCATCACCTTCGCAAAATCACTCGCCCGCAGCCTTCCGTAACGTATTGTCCCCTTCCCCTGCATTCCTATCACTTCAATACATACCTTCGCCAGCAGAAAGGCCAGCCAACCCGCTGCGCAGTGATATGACTGTCCGCCAAGAAATGCCATACTGTACAGTGCCGACAAAACAAAAGAAGAACTGTTGTATGCCAGCCTGCAATGCAGATTGCCAAGCCCCTTGACAACGCCGTATTCCTCAATCCATCTGATACTCTGCGCATGATACAGGCCCGTATCGTAATGAATGATGCCCCGCGAGGCGCCGTATGCAAATAGTAAAAAGAGGAAGAGTATACCAAACATCCTCCCTCTTTCCCCTAATCGGTTGTCCCGTATATTACCCCACACTTCCCGCGTCATACTGCCAAGTTCATGCCGACATATCCACGCAGCCAATAGGTTGACCACGCATAAGATTACATTGGCCATTAGACCGACAGGTCCGAACAGACTGGCAAACTGCGCATATACCGTAACGCCTGCAATCCCGCATATCAGATAGGTGTCGATGTGCTTCACGCGGTACTTCGTCCCCCGTGTGACTGCGTACATAATTCCGTATCCGACAGGGAAAGTGGTGAGAAACATATAAATCCATATCGCGATCACTGACAGCATAGATATCCATGCCTTTCTCTTGTCTGTTTATCCGTCTACCCGGTTAGCTGTTCTTCTGCTTATATTCTTCGCAGCTCATACCTGCAATAGCTTTCAGATCGGAATCCATCATCATGGCAACCAGAGCTTTGAAATCAACGTCCCTCTTCCAGCCCAGTTCTTTCTCAGCCTTCTCGCAATTGCCCCATAAGAACTCAACTTCTGCCGGACGGTAAAACTCCGGATTCACATCAACTAATAACTTCCCGGTCGACGCATTGTATCCTTTCTCGTCAACACCGCTTCCCTCCCAGCGAATCTGAATACCGAGTTCATCGAATGCCGCTTCCACAAATTCCCTGACCGTATGCGTTTCATTGGTTGCAAGCACATAGTCATCCGGCTTATCCTGCTGAAGCATCAGCCACATTCCTTTGATATAGTCACCTGCAAATCCCCAGTCTCTCTTCGCGTTCATATTACCGAGAGAAAGCTTGTCCTGTTTGCCTGCTATGATATTTGCAATCGCCAGCGTAATTTTTCTTGTCACGAAATTTTCACCGCGTCTCGGAGATTCATGATTAAACAAAATACCGTTACATGCAAACATATTGTAGGATTCTCTGTAATTTACCGTAATCCAGTAAGAATACAGCTTCGCCGCGCCGTAAGGGCTCTTGGGATAGAAAGGCGTTTTCTCACTCTGCGGCGCCGTCTCCGGAATACCGCCGAATAATTCCGAAGTAGACGCCTGATAGAATCTGCATGTTCCGCCATTGACGCGGATCGCCTCGAGCAGTTTCAAGGTACTCACCCCCGTCGCTTCCGCCGTATACTCCGGCACCTCAAATGACACGCCGACATGGGACTGCGCCGCCAGATTATATACTTCGGTAGGGCGGATTTCCGCGATCAGTCTCATCAGATTGCTGGAATCTGTCGTATCTGCATAATGAATAAAAAATTTAACTTTATGATAGTCGGAATGAATCAGGTGATCTATTCTCGCCGTATTAGAAATACTGAGTCTGCGTATCAGACCATGCACTTCGTATCCTTTTTCTAACAAAAACTCCGCCAGATATGAACCGTCTTGACCTGTGATTCCTGTAATCAACGCTATTTTCTGCATATTAAAATATATTCCTTTCCTATATTATATGGGTTATTTTCTCACAAAAATAAGATGGTGTAAAGTTTATTATAACGTCTTTAAATATTCTGCAATCGCATCATGCCAATCGGAAAACATAAAATCCGTCGTCATTTTCAGCATATAATTTTCCAAAATCGAATATGCCGGACGTTTCACCGCAGCACCGTATTCTTCTGAAGTGATCGCCTCCACTGTCGTGCTCTTACCCGCCAGCCGGAAAATCTCCTCCGTAAACTGTGCCCAGCTGCAGTCGCCCTCACATGTTCCGTGGAACAGCCCGTAATTGTCGGTAGGAAGAAGATACGCGATAGCCTTCGCCAGCTCGGCGGCACTCGTGGGCGAACCGACCTGATCTTTTACCACTCTTACTTTATCGTTTGTCTCTGCCAAGCGTAACATCGTCTTGACAAAATTCTTGCCGTCCCCGTACAGCCATGCTGTGCGGACAATATAATGCTTATGGCAAAACTCTTTCACAAAATTCTCACCGGCAAGCTTTGTCCTGCCGTATGCTCCCTGCGGACCTACCGGATCAGTCTCAAGGTACGGTCTGTGCCCGTTACCGTCAAATACATAATCCGTAGAAACATGCATCAGCTTGGCGCCCGTTTCCTGCGAAGCGATACTTAGATTTCTCGGACCGATCGCATTAATGCGAAAGGCGAGGTCCTCCTCATTCTCACATGCTTCTACCGCCGTATATGCCGCACAATTAATAATCGCGTAAGGTCGGATTCCCCGCACGAATTCCAATACCTTGTCCACGTTCGTAATATCCAGTTCTCCCACATCCGTATTGATCAGTTCGTATTCCGGATTTCCCGCATACAATTCATTGATAGCGCGCCCTAACTGTCCGTTCGCGCCGGTCACTATCACTTTCTTCATATTGCCCTCCAGACTTCTTTTCTTATGCTGATTTATATTCTACAACCTATGGCAAAATTATGCAATTATAAACCCAAAAGCAGGCTAAGTTTGTAGATTTTTTCAAGTTTTTTCTAGTGACTCCACCTTTTAGTTATGATATACTAGGTGCAGTTGGTTACTAATAAGATTAGAAAAAAGGAGAAGATTAAAGATGAAAAGAATGCAGGTACTCTTTCTTGTAGCTTTATCTTCTACTCTTTTATTATTTGGTTGTGGAAAAGAAGAGACAGAAGTAGTCGCAGATCCTGTCGTTGAACAAGTGATTGATGACGTGGATGAACCGCAAGTTATAGAAGAGCCAGAAGAAACGCCAGAACCAGAAACAGACGAGGACCTTCCTCCGGAAGACGGAATGGTTCGCAGCCGTATTACAAACGAGTGGGTAACGGAAGAAGTTAATAACACAAGACCGATTACCGTTATGATTCCTAATACTAAGACGGCATCTCAATACGGTATTTCTCAAGCTGATGTTTTGTATGAGTGTAATGTGGAAGGAAGTATTACCCGACTGATGGCGCTCTTTCAAGACTGGACAAACTTTGACAGGCTTGGCAACGTAAGAAGCTGCCGTGACTACTATGTATATTGGTCTTTTGAGTGGGATGCATTCTACATTCATTTCGGTGGTCCTTTCTACATAGATGAAGTTATCAATCGTCCTGATACAGAAGATATCGACGGACTTTCCAGCAGTAACTTCTGGCGCGCAAGCGACACCAATAACTCTACCGATAATGCTTATGTAGATACGAAAGGTATTCTGGCGGACATCAATAAACTCGGTTATGATTTAGAGTACCGTGACGGCTATTCCGATGAGCAGCATTATAAATTTGCACCCAGCGATCTGCCTAATACTCTGACTCAGTACAGCAACGCTATCACTGCTAACAAAGTGGACATGTCCCCCACTTATCCGGTAACAAACTGTTACTTCGTATACAATGAAGAAACCGGTCTGTACGACCGATTCCAGCATTTATCCGGCGAGGCGGACGGTCCTCATGTAGACAGAGCAAACGGCAAACAGCTTGCCTTCAAGAATATTCTGATTCAGAATACTTATTATGAAGTTCGTGACCAGAAAGGTTATCTTGCTTTCCAGTGTCATGACACTACCAGAGACGGCTGGTTCTTTACAAACGGCAGAGGCATTCATGTGAATTGGAAGAAGACTTCCGATTACGGTGCGACAAGATATTATGACGATGCCGGCAATGAAATTGAATTAAATACCGGCAAGACAATGGTATGTATTGTGGAAGACGGCGATTCTTTCTTGGTAGATGGTGAGAAAATCGGTTCTGCGAATTAGTACTTCGCGCATAAAAGCTTTTGGTCAAATATAATGTAACAATAATAAAACGGGTAAGATTTCATAGATTTCTTACCCGTTTTTATAATATAAAAAATGCGGCGTCCCTTATTTGTTATTATTCTACCGCCTCAATCGACTCCACGATACTCAATTTGCCGATTCCGTGAAGCGGAATGGCGGTGGCAATCAGACATGCCGCTACAGACACGACTGCCGCTTCCAAGATAGATGCAATTGGAACCGCACTAATCTGTAATGCGTCGTTTGCCGCGGCCTCCACAAACAAAGTACAGATATATCCGCAGACTGCACCGATAACGGATGCAATGATTCCGTAGTACGCCCCTTCCCATAGAAACGTTTTGTAGAGACTACCCGCACTCATTCCGACAGCCCTCTGCATACCGATCTCATTTACCCGCGTATGAATATTTGTATAAACCGTATTGATAATATTCAGAACGCCTATTAGCCCGATAAACAATATGAGTCCCCAGCACAACAGTCTGATCTGTTCAAAACTTTCCGCCATCTGCTCTTCCGACTGCCGATAGGAAAGCCAGTGCGTTCCCGGATTACCTTCGCACCACTCATTTAACCATTCCTCGAAATCTTCCGGCTCCGTATCATCCGCAAGCGTCGGATATACTTCAGAATATTTATCATCACCCGTCAACTCATCATAAAGTTCGTCTATCACAATAATCTGCACACCGTTTAGAAATCCCTCATTACTAATCGAAATTGGACTTTGCACAATGCCTGCTACCCGTAGCCTTTTGCCGTTGACCGTAATCGTATCCCCCTTCTCAAACTGTGTACATTCCACTGCTTCTCCCTGATAAGCAAAAGGAATTGGGTTCATCACCAGACATGCTTCTCCTCTTCTTAGCGCCTCCTTATCTTCTTCCGAAATTTGGCTCTGCGTATTGTAGCCGTTCAGCCGCTCTTTATCCAATGCCGCCACTTGAAAACTTTCCCCTGATTGTAAGTCAATATCCAGATTAATATCTCTATTTCCACTCTCATCCGGTTCGTAAACAGTAAGCTTGGTAGTTGCCAGCTTAGAGACTGCTTCATTTTCTTCTAATTCTGCAATTTTTTCCGGCGCAATTCCCACCGTCTCATTGGTTACACTATAGTCGCCGTTATTCATTGCCTGTATGTCTCTGCTCGTATCCAAAAGACCGCTGAAGCTCTGCAATGCCACATAAACCGTGATGCTCATTACAATAGAAAGAATGGTAATAACCGTCCTGCCACGGCTTCTCTTCAAGTTCAACCGCGCATAGTAGGCCTCAAAATTACGGATTTTCTTTGCCTTACGACTGCGCCTTACCACTTTCACTGCCTGCCCGCTCATGGCGACCGTAGGTGAAACGCGGGACGCATATGCGGCCGACGGATATGCTGCCAGCACGGCAAACAGAACCGTTATCGCCGCGCTTACGGTCAACGGTAAGATTCCGCCCGTTCCGCTTCTCCCAATCATGTCATTTAACTGCTGCGTAGTATCAGCCATGAACAGTTCCGGGCTGA
>VSOA01000072.1 GCA_009774585.1 Lachnospiraceae bacterium | reverse complement strand
GAGCATCTTGATGAACTCAATGAGAGCAGGAGGATGTTTTTTTTTGCAACACTTCATCAGGTGATTCAGTATGCGGCGTCAATTCCTTCCGGGGTATGCGTGAAGAGTCATCTCTATAAAGAAAGTGAAATCTATTATCTTGTGGTGGAGAAGAACAGACTGTCATACAAGATGTTTAATAAAATCAGTGCGCAGGCGGTAGAATTCGGTAATCTGATTGCTGTTTCCGAAGAGAGGATGCAGTATCTTAAAGAGCATGGAGAATGTTTGATCGCGGACAGAGCGGTGAGCAGACTGCGCAGAATATATATGGCATAGAATATTATATCAGCATGTACTGAACCCCCATTGGCTGTAACGGGGAGTTGGCTGTATTTATATGCTGTCATGTTCGGGCGAAGAGCGTGAATATGGCAGCAATTGTCATGTCTAAGGTATAGAATGATATTGGAAAAATAATCACTGAAAATTTCTCTGTATTACAGGGTTTTTTAATAAAAAAGGAATGGAGTAAGTATGAGTAACAGAGCAAAAGGAAACAGGAAGTTTGACGAATTTTTGGAAAAGGAGATTGTAACGCAGCAGCGATATGACAGTCTTTATGACGGACAGACGGAGAATCAGGAACAAGCGGAGTGCATGAAATATGAAGATGCAAAGATTGATGAGAGAATACTGCGTGCCGTTAAGGAGATGGGATTTGACAGGATGACGCCTATACAGGAACAGGCAATTCCACTTTTTATGACGGGACAGGATATCATTGGACAGGCACAGACAGGTACGGGTAAGACGGCCGCATTCGGTATTCCTATTTTGCAGAAGATTGATCCGGACAACAGGAATCTGCAGGCGGTGATTTTGTGTCCCACAAGAGAACTTGCCATGCAGGCGGCGGATGAGCTGCGTAAATTTGCGAAATATATGCAGGGGATTAAGGTGCTGCCGATTTACGGAGGGCAGGATATTGTCAAGCAGATTAAGAATCTGAAAGGCGGGATACAGATTATCGTAGGCACGCCGGGAAGAGTGATGGATCATATGCGCAGGCATACGCTGAAAATGGGCAATGTACACACTGTCGTATTGGATGAAGCGGATGAAATGCTCAATATGGGATTTCGCGAGGACATCGAGACGATTCTTAAGGAAATGCCTGAAGAGAGGCAGACAGGACTTTTTTCCGCTACGATGCCGAAGCCGATTCTTGAGCTTACCAAGACTTACCAGAAGGATGCGGCGTATATACGGATGACGCCGAAAGAAGTAACCATTCCGCTGATTAAGCAGGCGTACTATCAAGTGCGAAGACAGGACAAAGAAGAAGTGCTCTGCCGCCTGATAGACTATTATGATCCCAAGCGCGCATTGATTTTCTGTAACACCAAGCGCATGGTTGATGAACTGACGGAACACCTGAAGAGCCGTGGGTATGAGGCGGAAGGATTGCATGGTGATCTGTCACAGCATCAGAGAGATACGGTTATGAATCTGTTCCGCAGCGGAAGGGCGAATATCCTTATTGCAACCGATGTGGCGGCAAGAGGAATTGACGTAAGCGATGTGGAGGCGGTCTATAATTATGATGTGCCGGAAGATATAGAATATTATGTGCATCGAATCGGCAGGACGGGACGTGCCGGCAAGACGGGGCGTTCCTTTACATTGGTAGTGGGAAGAGAGGCATACAAGATAAGGGATATCGAGCGTGTATGCCATACAAAAATTAAGGAGAGAAAGATTCCCAGTGCGGCGGATATTACGCAGAGAAAAGCGGCCAAAATACTGAAAGAAGCAGTGAAAGTAATCGAGCAGCAGGATGTCAGCCGGGCTATGGAGTATATTCTTGATGAAATCGCTCTGGGACAGTATAGCGCGACACAGATTGCCGCAGCATTCATGCAGATGAAATTAGGAGATGAGATAGAGGATATCAAGTCGGATAAGTTTTTATTTGAGAAAAAAGAAGGAAGACGAGGCGGCAGGCAGAATCGCCGAAACGATCCGGGTAAGCCGGAACGAAGGAAAGACGCCGGCAGACAGCGCGGAAAAGGTGATAAGCCATTCCAAGGTAAAAAGGAATCGTATAAAGAAAGCAGAAACAGCCGTTACGCCGCTCTTCGTATCAAAACAAAGAAGCAGGGCGATTAAAAAATCAAAGCTATAGAGTTAATTCATGACCGTGATCTTTCAGCCATTTGCGGGCGGTACGGTAGTCAGGACAGACAGCCTCCACTTTCTTCCAGAAGGCAGTGGAGTGGTTCATGTAAGTTAAGTGACACAGTTCATGAACGACGACGTAGTCAAGAATTGCGGGAGGCGCTAACATAAGACGCCAGTTGAAAGAGAGCGTGCCTTTGGAACTGCAGCTTCCCCAGCGGGTTTTCTGATCCCTGATGGAGATGCGATGGTAGGTGCCGCCGGTATATTGCTGATAGTAGGCGGCGCGCTTAGGGAAATATTCTTTTGCGGCGTCGATATACCTTCGCTCCAGAGCGGCGCGCTGGGTGTCCGTCAGGTCAGAGACGGGAAGTTCCTGCTGATGTTTTAATGCTTCCAGATATCTGGTTATAATCCAGAGGCGTTTCTCAATGAGCAGGTGATGGATTTCTTTGTCGGTAGTGTACATGGGAACGCGCAGCGTGATCTGTGCGTCGGGTGAAACGCTGATGGAATAACTTTTGCGGCTGCTGCGGATCAGAGTGTAGGGGAGATCATAAATTTTACTCTGATATTGTATACGGATATGGTTTTCATTGTTGGTCTGTATAGTGTTTTTCATGATAGTATTCCTTATATGAGTAAGCATATGGTATATCAGATTAATTGCACGATGTAAACGGAAAATATAAGGAGCAACAATACTTACTTTTTATTATATCACGGCGATAAAATATCGTATACAAAGAATGATGAATTTCTAGACAAAATCCTATCCGATATGCTAGTATTGTGAATGTGTGGGGATATCGGTGTATGATGTACAGAAACGAGGGTTAATATGAGTCATAATAGCGGCAATTTAGCCGAAGATCATACGCAGACGGAAATGTCTGTCGTAGAGAGTAAACCGGCAGTGCAGAAGAAAGCTGTCAATGGAGACAGACCTGTAACAAAAAAGAAACCTTCAAGCAACGGTAAGCAAGCCGTTAAGAAACCGTCAGACGGTAAGAAAAGAACCGCTGCAAAGAGACCGGCGAATGGCAAGAAAAAGACCTCCGCAGGAAAGGTAACAAGCGGGGGCAGAGATGATTTTGAGAACCGCGTGCGAAAGCGTGATGAAGAACGTGCCAGAAGAAAAGCGGCAAGGCTTAGAAAAGTCAGAAGACAGAAAATTATGATGGCGGTATCTTCCGTGGTTATCGTGGCGGCAGTCATCGTTATTGCTGTATTTTGCACTCCATCCGTAAAATTGACGCGCAGTCTGTCAAAGGGGGATAAGTGCGTGGCGCGTGCAGAATATGCAGAAGCGCAGAGCGCGTATGAGAAAGCACTTCAGATAGATGAAGGTTCTGTGCAGGCATATCGTGGTCTGGCAGCAAATTATCTGGCGCAGGACCAGACGAAGGAAGCGAAGCAAATCGTATATACGGGATGGGAGCGGACACAGGATCAGAGCTTGCTTGATTATTACTGCATTGTTGTATATAACGAAGCGGTGGCTGAAATAAATAATAGAAACTGTACGCTGGCGACGGTGGACAAGTGTCTTCAGGTGTTAGAACATGATCCGGATCATGAAGACACATTGAAGCTTATGGGGACATGTTATGAACGTCTCTTTAAGGTGACAGAAGATAACGAAACATGCGAGATGTTTTATGACGAGGATGTCGCGCAGGACACATGCAGTTATACGGAATACGAACAATTGCTGCGCCGGCTTATTGCGCTATATCAGGCCAATCCGTCCGAACAATTGAAGAATGTTCTGGTACAGTATGCGCTGATTGATATGCCGTATGTGAAAATCAGTGTACCGCATATGACACAGTATGCGGCGCTGCTTACGGAGATCAATGCTTTGGCGGGAAATGCACAGGTTACGGAGACTCTTGCATGTCTTTCACGGGCGAAAGAAGTGACGGATTATTTTGAAACTGCTTTTACCGAATTTGAAGCAGGGAACTATGCGTATGCGAGAGATTTAGTAGCGCAGGAGTCATATCAGCAGATCAGGGATGACTTTATTAATGAGAATTCCGGCTATTGGGAGGGGACTACCTATATTCCGGTCACCAGAGAACAGATGGTGCTGCATAATGAAGGCGATCAGGTGAGGTTTTCTTTTCTCGGCAATGAGGAGTATAGTAATAAACAGGGCGTTATTACCGTATGGGGCACCAAACAGGAAGACGACGGGGTGCAGAGAAGTGCAATTTCTTATGAACCTGCGGCGGATGCTGCGTCGGGTGGACATACGGTGTATAAGGTGCAGTATTTATACAGCAATGTAAAAATCGGCAATAAGTACGAGCCGCAGATGAATTACAGGTTTGATACCGAAATCAGAACGGCGGAGGGAATCACTACCAATGCGATCGGCGACTGGGGCGGCGAGCATGAATGGGAGATTGATTACTGATTCAGAATGTAAGAGCTGCTTTAATAATTATAGTAAGAAAAGGAGAACAATTATGAGAAAAAAACCAGCAGTATTAATGATTCTTGACGGTTATGGTCTGAATGAGAAGACGCAGGGCAATGCAGTTGCGGAGGCTAAGACGCCTGTGATGGATAAGCTCATGGCGGAATATCCGTTTGTGAAAGGCAATGCCAGCGGCATGGCGGTAGGTCTTCCCGACGGTCAGATGGGTAACTCTGAGGTAGGGCATCTGAATATGGGAGCGGGACGCATCGTGTATCAGGAACTTACAAGGATCACTAAGGAGATTCAGGACGGCACTTTCTTTGAGAATCCGGCGCTTCTTGATGCGGTGAATAATTGTAAGAAAAACGATTCCTCACTGCACATGTTCGGTTTGCTGTCCGACGGCGGTGTACACAGCCATAATACACATCTTTACGGGCTGTTGGAACTTGCTAAGAGAAACGGATTGAATAAAGTATACGTGCATGCGTTTTTGGATGGACGCGATACGCCTCCGGCAAGCGGTAAAGGCTTTGTGGAAGACTTAGAACATGAGATGGAGAAAATCGGCGTAGGTGAAGTGGCGTCCGTGACAGGTCGTTATTACGCTATGGATAGGGATAATAACTATGACAGAGTACAAAAGGCTTATGTGGCGTTGACGAAAGGTGAGGGCTTAGAGGCAGCAAGTGCCACAGAAGGAATCCAAGCATCTTATGACAGAGGTGAGACGGATGAGTTTGTAAAACCCACTGTTGTTAAGAAGAACGGCGAGCCGGTAGCCACGATTCAGGACGGTGATTCGGTAATCTTCTTCAACTTCCGTCCGGATAGGGCAAGAGAGATTACAAGAAGCTTCTGCGATGATGAATTCAAGGGCTTTGACAGAGAGAAGAAACTGGATCTCACATATGTATGCTTCTCCGATTATGACCCGACGATTCCGAACAAGGAAGTAGCGTTCCACAAGATTGCGGTGACAAATACGTTTGGTGAGTGGCTCGCGGCGCATGGTATGAAGCAGGCAAGGCTTGCCGAGACAGAGAAGTATGCACATGTGACATTCTTCTTTAACGGCGGTGTGGAGGAACCTAACGAGGGCGAAGAAAGAATCTTGGTAAATTCACCCAAAGATGTGGCAACCTATGATTTAAAGCCGCAGATGAGCGCCTATGAGGTATGCGATAAACTGGTTGGCTGCATTAAGTCCGGTGAGTACGATGTGATTATCATTAATTTTGCGAATCCGGATATGGTAGGACATACCGGTGTGGAAGAGGCGGCGATCAAAGCTGTGGAAGCGGTAGATGAATGTGTCGGGCGTGCGGTAGAGGCAGTGAAGGAAGCGGATGGAGTGATGTTTATCTGCGCCGATCACGGTAATGCCGAGCAGTTGATTGACTATGAGACGGGAGCGCCGTTCACTGCGCATACTACCAATCCGGTACCGTTTATACTCGTCAATGCAGATCCTGCGTATAAGCTGCGTGAAGGCGGATGTCTGGCGGATATCGTTCCTACGATCATTGAGCTTATGGGAATGGAACAGCCGGAAGAGATGACGGGCAAATCACTGTTGATAAAATAGAAATTAAGTAAGATGCGGCGACAGAAACGCCGCGGCGGAAATATTGTAATAAAGGCTAAGCTACGAGGGCGTATGTGGGAAACCATGTACGCCCTCGCTTGACATATTTATTTATCGCGTGTATACTAACTGTACCATCACTGATAGTACAGTTGGTATTGCCGGTGGGGGGGGTAAAAGGTAAACCAGAAAGAAAGGAGCAGCAATGATACTCATAGACTATAAAGATACCCGTCCAATATATGAACAAATAGTAGAGCGCTACAAGACTTTGATCTTAAAGGGTGCATTGCAGCCCGATGAACAGTTACCTTCAGTGAGGAATCTGGCAATGGAGCTTTCCATTAATCCGAACACAATACAGAAAGCGTATGCGGAACTGGAGCGGCAGGGTTTTATATATACCGTGAAGGGCAGGGGTAACTTCGTGTCGGGAGACAGCGGACTGGTTGATAAACGCAAGAATGAGTACATAGAGCAGATTCTGGCGCTCGTGAGAGAGGTGCTTGAGATCGGTATGTCTAAAACAGAACTCATACGAGAGATTGAAGCGCTTTAGGCGGAAAGGAAGGAATCTATGATAGAGATACATAATCTGACGAAGACTTATGAGAAGATTAGAGCAGTTGATGAAGTCAGTGTAACGATAAAAGATAATACGGTATTCGGATTGATCGGGACTAACGGAGCCGGCAAGAGTACCGTCCTTCGTATGGTATCGGGGGTGCTTAGACCTGACAGTGGTACGGTAGCGATAGATAACATGCCGGTGTATGACAATGTGGAAGCCAAGAAAAGGCTGTTTTTTATTGCAGATGAGCCGTATTTCTTTGCCAATTCCAATGCCCAGACAATGGAGCGGTATTACAACGGCGTTTATGAAGAATTTAACAGCGAAGAGTTCTACAAATACCTGGAGAATTTTAATTTGGATAAACGCAGGAAAATAGGAACATTTTCCAAGGGAATGAGGAAACAGCTCGCGCTATTGCTTGGAATCTGTTCCCATACCAAGTATCTTCTCTGCGATGAGACTTTTGACGGACTTGATCCGGTAATGAGACAAGGGATCAAATCTATTTTTGCCAAGGAGATGGAAGAGCGGGGAATGACGCCGGTAATCGCGTCCCACAACCTGAGAGAACTGGAAGATATTTGCGACCATGTGGGATTATTACATAAAGGCGGCGTGCTGTTATCCAAGGATCTGGAAGACATGAAGTGCAACATCCAGAAAGTGCAGTGTGTGTTTGCTACGATGGAGGATGAGATGAAGGCATTAAGCGGTATGGATGTGATCAAGAAGGAACAGAGGGGTTCGCTTCGCACATTGACCGTGAGAGGTACAAGAGAAGAAGTGACAGCCAGATTTGCTACGGTGGACACGGTATTTTATGAGGTGCTTCCGCTGTCACTGGAAGAAATCTTTATCAGTGAAACGGAGGTGGTCGGATATGACATCAAAAAACTCATTTTGGGCTAGCAGTAAGGAAAATCATAAACGACGAATCTGGGTATGGATAGTAGCCTTTATCACACAATTGATGCTGTATGTGGGCGTAGTGACAGTATATTTAAGCCGTATCAGAGCGTGGAACGCAGAGGGATCATACAAAACGGCGAAGGCGTATCAGGAGGCGTTATATCAGGCGGCAAGAGATGCGCTCGCATTTCAGGATAATTTGATGCTTCCACTTATTATATTGGCGGCGATTATCGGGATACAGGGGTTTTCTTATCTCTATGACAGAAAGAAAGTCGATTTGTACCACAGCGTGCCGGTTGATAAGAATTGGAGATTTGCGGTAGTGTATGTTAACGGCATCATAATATACCTGACTTCAACATTGATCAGTCTTCTGATCGGTGTGATAACAGCGGCAATACAACATGCGGTGAATTGCGAAGTAATGGCGGCAATCGGTTTAGGATTTATATGGAATCTGTTGTTTTTCATGGTGGTGTATCATACGTCAATTCTGGCGGTAATGCTGACAGGCAACAGATTTGTTACCTTGTGTGTCGGCGGGATGTTTATTGTGTATGAGCAAATGGCTTATGTGCTGGCAGAGAGTATGATGTATTCATTTTTTGATACGGTATCGGGATTCTATGTGACGCATGAGCCAAAATTGTCTGCAATCTATGATTACTCCATGAATACGTGGGAGTTTAAGCAAGTGGAAGAAGTGCGGATGCTTGCCAAGGAACTGTTGCCATACTATGGTAAATGGTTTATACTGGCGGTAGTGATTCTTGCGGCGGCATGGCTGTGCTACAGAAAGCGTCCGTCGGAAGCGGCAGGCAGAGCCATTGCTTTTATCAGGATTGAACCGTTTGTCAAGATAGCCGCGGCGGTTCCGCTCGGCATTGGGCTGGGAATGTGGGTACATAGTGCGGCATACAACGATGCGGTATTGACGGCTGTAAGTATGATTGGGGCAGGTGCGATTGCTTGTGCAGCAATAGAAGTTATCTATGACTTTGATATTAAGAGCCTGTTTAAGCATCTTATTTCCAGCGGGATAGCTGTTGCAGGAATTCTTTTTATCTTTGTGGTTTTCAAGATGGACTTGACCGGATACGACGATTATCTGCCGGCGGCGGATGATTTGGAGAGCATTGCCGTTAATGTGGACTATTACGGACAATTCTGGGACAAAGACTATAATTACGTCGGTGCATCGGATTTTTCTGAAGAGCATATGTACCTTCATGATGTGGAACCCCTATTGGCATTAGCCGATAAGGCGAGAGGAGAAAATGTGGAGGATATGACCGATGCGAGAGGCATCAACGTATTGTATCGTTTGAATTCCGGAAGAAAAGTAGGCAGACGCTTCTGGGTTGATTTTGACAATCCGGGTAATGAGGAACTGCTGAACAGAATCATGGGAACGCAGGAGTTCAAAGAAGGAAGCTTCCAGTTCATGACGGATCAGGATTCTTTTGAGGCAGTGACGTCCATGGTTTACAGCAACGGAGCGACGACCTCAGCGCTTCCGGCGCAGGATGCGCTCATGCTTCGCGAGGCGTATATTAAAGATATGGAGCGGTTTGACTTCTCAATGGTAATCAACAATCGTCCCTGCGGGCGGATCAGTGTGCATTTTCCGAATTGGTTCAGTATGACACTGGATGTATACGACGACTTTGAGAATACGATTGCTTATCTTCAGTCCAAGGAAGCGTTTTATCCGGTGGAGTTAAACCCGGAGGATATTGCGGACATTACGATTACGCATTATCATAATGAATTATTAGAAGAAGGAAATGATGATGGGGTACAGTCGATTGTAGATACCGTGAATGCGGAAGAAGCATGGGCTGTGGACACATCGTATACATACGAAGGCGTCCCGGCTATTCCGGCGACATTTACGGAAGAAGAGCAGTTCGCCGAGATTGTTCCGTATATCTATCCGGAATTCCTTTCTACGGCATGGAATCATACATATGAACTGGACAGCGATTATGACATTTATGTTACTTTTAAGAAAGATACGACTTATCCGTATGACAGGAGTCAGTTCGGTGTATATTATAGATTTTATACAGGACAAGTGCCTGAGTTTGTTGTAGAAGCGACAGCAATCGATGCGGAGTTTATGGAAGAAGCGGCTGCAGGCAATGCGGGCGAAGAGTAGAGAATAGCTGTGAGAAGCAGAAACATAGAAAGGTATTTGCTATGAGTGCAGGAAAGGGAGAACCTGTAATCAATGTCAAAGATTTATATAAGATTTACCGGGTTGGCGAGACGAAGGTGAGAGCGCTTAACGGTGTGAGTTTTACCATTAACCGCGGAGATTTTTGTTCTATCGTGGGGACGTCCGGATCCGGTAAATCGACACTCCTCAATATGCTTGCGGGGCTGGAGAAACCGACGAAAGGGGAGATTGTGATTGCAGGGGAACATATGGAAACAAAGACTGAAAATCAGCTTGTTGCGTTTAGACGGGAGCATATTGGTTTTATATTCCAGTCATTTAATCTGATGGGAACCATGAATGCGATAGAAAATGTAGCGCTTCCGCTTACGTTTCAGGGAGTGGATAAAAAGACGCGCAATGCCAGAGCGGAAGAGATGATAAATTTGGTCGGATTAACTGCTCATAAGAAGCATCGTCCGAATCAGATGTCGGGCGGACAGCAGCAGCGTGTCGGCGTGGCAAGGGCGCTGGTGGTGGAACCGGAGATTATTTTTGCGGACGAACCTACAGGTAATCTTGATTCCAATACTTCAGTGGAGGTAATGAACCTGATGAAGAAAGTGGTGCGTGAGAAGAACCAGACGCTTGTCATGGTAACGCATGACAATTATCTGGCAGGGTTTGCAGATATCGTTCTTCGCATTAAAGACGGTAAGATCATTGAGATTGAAGACAGGCGCGGCATGGAGATGCCGGATGAGATTCAGGCTAAGACCTAAAGCTGGTTTTCTGCTATATGAGATGAAGATCAGTTTGGTATATAGCATATCGGAAAAGGTTAAGGTTTCAAAGGGAGCGGATAACGAAGATGAATAAGAGAGAATGGAATGTTACAAAACAACTCAAAGGAAAAAGAAAGGCGGTAAAGCGATTGCTTTCGGCGGCGTTTGCGTTGACAGCGGCATTAGCGCTTCCGCTGATACCGCAATTGCCGGGAGTGGTGCCTTATGTAGAGGCAACTGAAGATGCAGGAGCAAATCAGAACCAAGGCGCTCCTGATAATATAAGCAGCAATACGACGAATATCATTAGCCGTACATCGGATACCGCCATTACCGACGATGACAGAGCGGAAGCGGATGAGGATATGCTCTACTATATGCAGAGCCTTGAGGTGCGCTATAATCTTGATGAGAAAGTGATGGAGAATCTTCATAAAGTGTTTGACAGTGCAGTGTATTATATAGCGAATACCGAAATGTCAATCACGGAACTGTGGGCGTTTGTGTCGCAGACAAAGTCCAATATGGAATCCGCGGCCGTTGATAAGGTGACCATGACTACGAGTGAGTTTCTGCAGGTGGCTGACAACTGGCAGACGCCGACGGTCAGCGCAGGACAGCAGGTAGCCATCGTGCTTCCGATTATGAATTTCGGAACGGAAGAGTTGAATGATTTAATTATAGAGCCGGCGATATCTAATGTTGTTTCGGAATGGCCTTTTGAGCCGGATATGACGAACTATCTACAGACGGAACCGTATATTCCGGGTAATAAGACTAAGGAAGCGGCTATGGAGAACCGCAGGGAATTCACCTTTTACTTTACGGTCAGAAGCGACGTCATGAGTGGTTATTATCCGTTGAAATTCCGTGTTTCTTATACCAAAGCGGGGGTTCGGAGTGAAGAGCCGGCAGAGGTTACGGTGTATGTGAAGACAATCGGTAAACCGGGAAGCGGTATTATCGGCGGAAGCGGTCAGGATGCGACGGGTGCAAAACCTCGTATCGTAGTGACCGGATTCGAGACGGAACCGGCACAGGTTTTTGCGGGAGATACATTTACACTTACGATACACGTACAGAATACTGCCAAGGATATGGCAGTGACCAATGTGCTTTTTGATATGCAGGCGGCTACGGAAGGGGAAGATAAGACGAATACTTATTCTGCGTTTCTTCCTACATCTGGTGCAAGTTCTATCTATATGGACAAGATTGGCGCGGACACATCCGCGGACATCGTGATCGAGATGACGGCCAAAGCCGATTTGGCGCAAAAGCCGTATGTGCTCGATGTAAATATGAAGTATGATGCCGGTGTGATGTTTGATCTGACGGACAAGGCGAGTGTGTCCATACCGATTTCACAGGAGAGCCGTTTTGATACGAGTATTCCGGAAGTAGTTCCGTCAGATATCACGGTGGGCGGACAGTCTAATGTTATGTTCAGCATATACAATACGGGCAAAACGACGCTCTACAATGTTCAGGTTAAGTTCAAAGCAGATTCAATTGACGAGGCGTCGGCATTTGTCGGTAATCTGCAGTCCGGCGCAACAGGAAATGTGGATGTAATGCTGACAGGAATCGCGGCAACGATGGATGACGGAACGGTTATGATGGAAATCTCATACGAGGACGATGCCGGCAATGTAACAACGACGGAGAAGCCAATTACATTGTATGTGTCGGAAGAGTTCTTTGATGATATGATGATGGACGGTGATATGATGATGGGAGACAATATGATGATGGAAGAAGAGAGCGGTCCGAAGAAAGGACTGATCATCGGTATCGTAGTGGCTGCTGTAGTGGCAGTTATTATCGTAGTTGTAGTGGTTCTGCAGGTTCGTAAAAAACAGAAGGCGGCGAAATTGTTAGCGGACGATCTGTTTGATCTGGAGGCGGAACTTAGCGGCGAAGATGGGACAGCATCGAAGGATAAAGAGTAAACAGCGGCAGGAGTGGAGCGATATATGAGATTCCTTGACTTGCTGCGGATGAGCAGCAGTAATTTATGGAAAAGAAAAGTGAGGACTGTTCTGACGGTACTGGGTGTGGTCATCGGTGTCGCATCGATTGTCGTGATGATTTCGTTAGGTTTAGGTCTGAGCCGTACGCAGATGGAGCAGATGGAATCTTACGGGAGCCTCACACAGATTACGGTTCGTGAACCTTGGAATACTGATAGTCCGGAAGAAAAGCGGCTTGATGAAGACCTGCTCCGCGAGATAGAAGGATTAGAGCATGTGGAGTCAGTCTGGCCGATATTGGAAGTGTCTGCACTTGCCACATACGGAAGCTACCAAGGATATCTGCAGATCAGAGGTATGCCGAAGGATGCTTTCGCAGAGATGAACATTGATGTTGGCGAAGGGCGTCTGCCCGGCGGGGATGAGCAGCTTACATTTTTTTATGGTAATGAGGTATTACAGAACTTTTATAACCCGAAGGGCGGTGGCGGCAGTTATTGGGAGACGGGAGAACTTCCGGATATCGATTTAATGAATGATACGATTTTTGTTATTTTTGACACGGACGCCTACTACGCATCGAGAAATCCTTCCGATGAGGGTCAGACTGTACAGCCGCCGAAGAAATATATGATTGAAGCGTGCGGGGTAGAAGCGACCGTGGAGGACAGTTGGTCGCAGTACGGATGGTATACGTTCTGTGATGTAGACCAACTGATACCGCAGCTTAAGAAGATATTCAAGAATAAAGTCATTCCCGGACAGCCTAAGACGAAGACGGGCAAGCCCTATAAAGAAATATTTTACAATGAATTTGATGTCAATGTAGACAGTATGGATCATGTCATGGAGATACAGAATTATCTGACTGACTTAGGATATGAGGCGTACAGTAATGCGGAGTGGGTAGAGTCTAACCAGAAGACGATGGCTACCATACAGGCCGTGCTTGGCGGTATCGGTGCGGTATCATTGTTCGTGGCGGCGATCGGAATTACTAACACGATGATGATGTCTATCTACGAGCGGACGAAAGAAATTGGTGTCATGAAGGTGCTCGGATGTGATTTGAGAAATATTCGTACTCTTTTCCTGATGGAGGCCGGATTTATCGGTTTGATAGGAGGCATTATCGGACTGGTTTTGAGTTTCACGATCTCGGCGGTGATGAATAAGCTTGCGCAGGCGTCGGAAGAATATATGAACGGAATTTCCTATATTCCTCTCTTGTTGATTGGTTTTTCGCTTATCTTCGCGATACTGGTAGGAA
>VSOA01000071.1 GCA_009774585.1 Lachnospiraceae bacterium | reverse complement strand
CTTCCGAGATTCGCCTTATTCTAGTGTGATCGGAGATGTTTATAAGTGACAGTAATATAGTACTGTTTGGTGTGGAAGCCGATTATCCCATGAATGACGGAAGCAAGTGCATGGCTATGATTGCGGCTATGCCGGCAGATTATATTACCGCTATGCTTTCTATGGACAAAGACGATGCGCTGGTGCATTCCCATATTATTCGTAAGGACGGTACTTTTGTCATACAGGATTCAAAAGTAGCATATTCGGATTACTTCAGTGTTGTCCGGGAGAAGCAGGACGATGACAAAATGGAGGAAGCGGAGGAGTTTATTACGAATCTGGCGGCTTCCATGGAAGCAGGGGAGAACTATTCGGATGTTCTTCAGTTTGACGGAAACAGGCAGCAGGTGTACAGTACTGCTTTAGCAAATTCAGAATGGTATCTGGTTACGGCACTGCCATACGGAGTTTTGAATGAAACGGTTAATAGTCTGAGCCAGCAGAGATTAATCGCGACGTTTGTGTCATTTGCTGTTATAGCGACACTATTACTGCTAATCTTTTTCAGATATTTCCAATTGATGCGATTGCAGCTACAAGAGGTGGAGGAATCCCGTCAGATTGCATTACAGGCGACGAAGGCGAAGAGCGAGTTTCTCTCCAATATGAGTCATGACATCAGGACGCCTATGAATGCAATTGTCGGCATGACCGCCATTGCGACGGCGCATATTGATGATAAAGAACAAGTGCAGAATTGCCTGAAGAAAATATCGTTATCGGGAAGACACTTGCTCGGTTTGATTAATGATGTATTGGACATGTCAAAGATTGAGAGCGGTAAAATGACGCTCAGCATGGATCAAATTTCTCTTCCGGAAGTGGTAGAAGGAATTGTGGGTATAGTACAGTCGCAGGTTCACGGCAAGAATCAATCTTTTAACGTGCATGTAGACAATATAGAGGTAGAAAGTGTTTATTGTGACAGTGTACGTTTAAATCAAGTTTTGTTGAACCTTTTATCGAATGCCGTTAAGTATACACAAGAGGGTGGCTCCATCTCACTTTCGCTGTATGAGGAGGTATCGCCAAAGGGCGACAATTATATAAGAGTCCATATAAAAGTTGAGGATAACGGAATCGGTATGGATGAGGAATTCCAGCAAAAAATATTTGATTCCTATTCACGCGCAGACAATAAGAGAGTACATAAAACAGAAGGCGCCGGGCTGGGCATGGCGATTACCAAGTACATGGTGGATGCTATGGAAGGTACAATTCAGGTTGAAAGTAAACTTGGACAGGGCACAAAGTTCAATCTGATTCTTGACCTTGAGAAAGCGGAAATAGAAGAAATGGATATGATTCTTCCGGCTTGGAAGATGCTGGTGGTAGACGATGATGAAATGCTGTGCAAGACGACTGTGGAGGCATTGAAGGATATTGGCGTGACCGCGGATTGGACGCTTAGCGGAGAGAAGGCTATTGCTCTTGTAGAGCAGCATCACAAGAAAGAGGACGATTATCAGATTATCTTGCTGGATTGGAAGCTTCCCGGAATGAACGGTATTCAGGTTGCCAGAGAAATCCGCAGAAGCCTAGGACATAACGTGCCGATTCTTCTGATTTCTGCATATGATTGGAGTGAATTTGAAGCAGAGGCAAGAGAGGCCGGAGTAGATGGATTTATTTCCAAGCCACTGTTTAAGTCAACTCTGTATTATGGACTACAGAAATATATGGGAGTTGAGGAATCTGCGGAAGAGCAGGATAAGCAGCATATGGATTTGTCCGGGCGGCGGATATTGGTCGCTGAGGATAACGATCTCAACTGGGAAGTATTGAATGAACTTCTGTCTGATGCCGGTATGAAACTTGAGTGGGCGGAGAACGGTCAGATTTGCGTTGATATGTTTGCACAGTCGGAGCAGGGTTATTATGACGCAATTCTTATGGATGTGCGTATGCCCGTCATGAACGGTCACGAGGCGACAACGGCAATCCGGGCTTTGGAGCGCGCAGACGCACAATCGGTTCCGATTATTGCTATGACCGCCGATGCATTTTCAGAGGATGTTCAGAAATGTCTGGATTGCGGAATGAATGCACATACGGCGAAACCTATTAATCTGGAAGAAGTGCTTTTCTTACTGAGAAAGTATTTTAGTGTTGTATAAAAGATAAACGGAGGGGTCGGAGTGCCCAACACTACAAAAAAGGCATTAGAGGCATCGCTTAAGAAGCTTTTGGCAGATAAAACGTTAGATAAAATAACAATTAATGATTTAACTACGGACTGTGGCATCAGTCGTATGTCATTTTATTATCATTTTAAAGATATTTATGATTTGGTCGAGTGGTGCTGTGTTGAGGATGGCAGACAGGCGCTGCAGGGTAAGAGAACTTACGAAACATGGCAGGAAGGAATCTATCAGGTTTTTGAAGCTGTTTTAGAGAATAAGTCTTTTATCTTGAATATATATCGCTCAATTGACAGAGGAAAAGTCGAGAACTATCTGCATAAACTCACGTATCAATTAATTGCTGACGTAGTGGAAGAGAAATGCAGGGATATTGATCTTCCGCAGGAAGATAAAACCTTTATAGCCGATTTCTATAAATACGGTTTTGTCGGAGTCATGCTCGATTGGATTGAGCGCGGAATGAAGGATGATTACGGCAAAATCGTGGAGATGATGAGTACTACGCTGCGCGGCAGTATTACAAATTCCATACATAATTTTAAAGATATACAAAGTGTATCATAGTTTGCCGGGTATGTGAGGCAGTCATCTTAATCAGACTTTTACTTTTTTATTCAAAACAGGCGGAATGATAAGTTTTTTATCATTCCGCCTGTTTTGTAAATTGGAATGTTGAAAGTATGGGCATACAATATGCCCATAACAATTCATTACAAGAAAGGTGGATGTAACAATGGCAAATAAAAAAGGAATCGGACTCGGAGTAGCAGCAGTGGCGGCAGGAGCCGGAGTAGCAGCTTATGCAGCCAAGAATCATAAAAAGGATGCAACAGGCGGTCATGCGACACAGAAGAAAGAAGCTTCCGACTTTCAATACCGCAACACGGAATTGGGGAGATATGACAAAAACAGTAAGGGGATTTACTATACAAACGGAAACTATGAAGCTTTTGCAAGACCTCGCAAGCCGGAGGGCGTTGATGACAAAAATGCTTATATCGTGGGAAGCGGTCTTGCATCGCTGGCGGCGGCTTGTTTCTTGGTACGAGATGGACAGATGCCCGGTAATCATATTCATATCTTGGAAGCAATGGATATTGCCGGAGGGGCCTGCGACGGTATCAACGATCCGACAAGAGGATATGTTATGAGGGGCGGACGCGAGATGGAGAACCACTTTGAATGTTTGTGGGATTTATTCCGCAGTATTCCTTCCATCGAGACGCCCGGCGTATCTGTACTGGATGAATATTACTGGTTAAATAAAGAGGATCCGAACTATTCACTGTGTCGTGCAACTGTAAACCGCGGCGAGGATGCGCATACGGACGGTAAATTTAATCTAAGTCAGAAGGGTTGTATGGAGATTATGAAGCTGTTTATGACGAAGGATGAAGATCTCTATGATAAGACGATAGAAGACGTATTTGACGAGGAAGTATTTGATTCGACATTCTGGCTTTATTGGAGAACAATGTTTGCTTTTGAGAACTGGCACAGTGCACTTGAAATGAAGCTGTATTTCCAGAGATTTATCCATCATATTGCAGGACTTCCGGATTTCAGCGCTTTGAAGTTTACGAAGTATAACCAGTATGATTCCTTGATTCTGCCAATGCAGAAGTATTTGGAAGAAGCAGGCGTGGATTTCCAATTCAATACGGAAGTGACAAATGTTATCTTTGATATTGAGGAAGACAAGAAGGTAGCAAAAGCCATTGAATGTAAGGTAAAAGGTGTGGAAAAGGGAATTGTGCTCACAGAGAACGACCTTGTGTTCGTTACCAACGGAAGCTGCACAGAGGGAACCATTTACGGGGATCAAAACCATGCGCCTAACGGAGATGCGGAAGTCCGTACAAGCGGATGTTGGAGTTTGTGGAAGAACATAGCGGCGCAGGATGCAGCATTTGGTCATCCGGAGAAATTCTGTTCTGATATCGCTAAGACCAATTGGGAGTCTGCGACGATTACGACACTGGATGACAAAATTATTCCTTATATTACCGATATTTGCAAACGTGATCCGAAGAGCGGTAAGGTCGTGACAGGAGGTATTGTAAGTTGTCAGGATTCTTCATGGCTGATGAGCTGGACCATTAACAGACAGGGACAATTTAAGGATCAGGATAAAGATAAAGTATGTGTATGGGTTTATGGATTGTTTACCGATGTGCCCGGCGATTATGTTAAGAAACCGATGAAAGAGTGTACCGGTAAAGAGATTACGCAGGAATGGCTTTATCATTTAGGAGTGCCTGAAGAGCAGATTGATGAACTGGCGGAAAGCAGCGCAGTGTGCGTACCTACGATGATGCCGTATATTACCGCGTTCTTTATGCCAAGAACAAAAGGCGACCGTCCTGATGTTATTCCGGATGGTTGTGTAAACTTTGCCTTCTTAGGTCAGTTTGCCGAGACTCCCAGAGATACTGTATTTACTACGGAGTACTCTGTCAGAACGGCAATGGAGGCGGTATACGGACTGC
This sequence comes from Lachnospiraceae bacterium, assembly GCA_009774585.1. Lineage (GTDB taxonomy): Bacteria > Bacillota > Clostridia > Lachnospirales > Lachnospiraceae > UBA3282. Next base: position 9,386 of record VSOA01000071.1, on the reverse strand, counting down.
TTGGAGTAGACAGAGGCGTACCGGAAGTGTGGGGCAGCGTATATGACATTCGCGAATTATTGAGCAGCAGCGTGAAACTGATGGACGGCAAATCTCCGTTAGAGATTGAACTTCCGGGACCGCTCAATGTATTAAAGAAACCGATTCTGCATGTGATCAAAGGAACTGTGGTTGAGAAAGTGATGCGGGATCAGAATGTGATTAAAGAAGGAATGATCTGACAGCAGAAAATTGAGTAACTGCGAGAAATAAATCAGCAGGATTTTTGCACGGCATATCAACGCATTGAATATCATAGAGTGAGTGAAAAGCTATGGTAGGAGAGATGTGTGTTATGGATGGAATAAAGAAAATATTACAAAATGACTGTAGCTTTAGTGGTACGGCAGCGTTAAATCTTCCGCTGCCGTATCCGCCGGTCAAGGTCATGGAAGAGAATCAATTCTACGCGAATCTGCTCACACTGGATTACTGCGGTTCGGTGTCCGAATTGACTGCCGCAATGCAGTATATTCATGGAGAGAGCTGTCTTTGCTGTCATCAGTGTGCGGCAGCTAAGATCATCGTCGGGATGGCGGTAGCGGAGATGACTCATTTACAGAAGTTAGGTGAGATGATTCTGCTTCTTGGCGGACATATTGATTTTGCAATTAAGACACGTACCGGAACACAGATGTGGACACCGGAATATACAAATCTGGCAAAGACTGAATCTGAAATTATCGAAGCAAATCTTAAGGCGGAACGAGCGGCAATTGAACAGTATGAGCAGCATATTGAAAGGATAGAGGATCAATATGTGAATGCAATGCTTAAGAGAATCATTCAGGATGAACAGTATCATATCATGTTGCTGCAAATGTTGCAAAATCAATAATTGATGCGACAAGGCATACTTGCCGGTTTCTAGGTAAAATATACAAAGCGTTGAAATTGTAGTCCTAATATGCGGTATCATGCATTGTGATTAAAATATCATAGTGCTATAATTCCTCAAAGAGTGTAGGAGGCGCTTGTACGATGGATAACGAATTAAATACAAAAAAGAATGGTAATCAGGCGATGTTGAAGATATGCGGGTTTATAGTGGATAAGAGAAATCTCTTTTTCCTCATCTTCGGTCTCCTGATTATTTTTTCTGCCATATCAAGAAACTGGGTAGCTGTGGAAAATTCTATGGCACACTACCTGCCGGGCACCACGGAGACGAAGCAGGGATTGGATCTTATGGCGGAAGAGTTTATTACATATGGAACATGCAATGTTATGGTTGCCAATGTGTCCTATGAGCAGGCGGAACAGATACATGGGAAATTGGAAGGGGCGGCAGGTGTCTTTTCTGTAGATTTTGACGATACACCGGAGCATTACACGAATGGTTCGGCATATTACAATATTACATTTAATTATGATGAGAGTGACGACGCATGTCTTTCCTCTTTAGACGGTGTAAAAGATATTTTGGCGGGCAGCGATTATTATCTGACGACTGCGCTGGGAGATATGCAGTCTGAACTGATTGGACAGGAGATGAATACGATTACTGTACTCGTTGCCATTATCGTAGTGTCTGTGCTTTTGTTGACCACGCAGGCATATGCGGAGATTCCGGTGCTGCTTATTACGTTTCTGTCGGCGGCAATTCTGAACATGGGTACGAATTTCCTGCTGGGTACGATTTCTTTTGTGTCGGATTCCGTTACAATTGTGTTGCAGCTTGCGCTTTCAGTAGACTACGCGGTTATCCTCTTAAACAGATACAAGGAAGAACATGCGGCGCTTGAAGCGAGAGAAGCGATAATTGTGGCTCTGAGTAAAGCAATTCCGGAGATTGCAGGAAGTTCCCTGACAACCATCGGTGGTCTGATTGCAATGACTTTCATGCAGTATAAGATGGGTCCCGATATGGGCGTTGTACTGATAAAAGCAATTTTGTTGAGCTTGTGCGCGGTATTCCTTTTGATGCCGGGCGTCATTATGCTGTTCTCAAATCTCATGGAGAAAACGAAGCATAAGAATTTTATACCGGACATTCCTATCGTGGGTAAATTCGCTTATATATCCAGACATGTTGTGGCGCCGCTTTTTATTCTTGTGATTGTGGCGGCATATAAAGTTTCCGGCGGCTGTCCGTATGTGTTCGGTTACAGCACTGTTACGCCGCCGCTACAGAACAGTGTACAGAAGGCGGAGGAGATGCAGGAAACTAATTTCGGGGAATCGAATATGGTTGCATTGATTGTACCGGCCGGAAATTATGACAGTGAGAAAGCTTTGCTGCGTGATCTGGATGCATGTCCGGAGGTTGATTATACGATGGGACTTGCCAATATCGAAGCGATGGATGGTTATAATCTGACAGATAAACTGACGCCGCGGCAGTTTTCCGAATTGATAGATCTGGATTATGAGGTGGCCGAATTAATTTATGCTGCCTATGCGGTAAATGATGAGGACTATGCGAAAGTGGTTAACGGGTTGTCTGAGTATCAGGTGCCTTTGATTGAAATGTTTATGTTTGTCTATGACGAGGTGGAAGAGGGATATGTCACGTTAGAGGACGATCTGCAGGAGACGTTGGATGACGCATACAAGCAGATGAATTTCGCCAAGAATCAGCTTCAGGGTGAGAATTACAGTCGTATGCTCGTATATCTGACGCTGCCGGAGGAAAGTGAAGAAACCTTTGCGTTTATAGATCGAATGCATGAAATTGCAGGAAGATACTACGATGGGACAATCCTTGTGTGCGGTGAGTCTGTGAGCCAGTATGATCTGCAAAAAACTTTTTCCAGAGACAATATTGTTGTGAACGTAGTGTCTATACTGGTAGTGCTTGTGGTTCTGCTCTTTACCTTTAAGTCAGCGGGTATGCCGGTGCTTTTGATTCTGGTTATTCAAGGAAGTATCTGGATTAACTTCTCTGTGCCTGCGCTGCAGCATGACAATCTGTTTTTCATGGGCTATCTGATCGTCAGCTCTATACAGATGGGTGCAAACATCGATTATGCAATCGTAATTGCCAGCCGTTACACAGAGTTACGCAAGGAAATGGGAAGAAGGCAGTCTATCATTGATACGATGAACCAGTCCTTCCCGACGATTGTTACATCCGGAACCATGCTTGCGATTTCCGGTATCTTAATCGGACAAATGACTTCTGACGTGGCGATATTCGGTATCGGTAAGTGTCTGGGACGAGGCACGTTAATATCTATTTTTATTACAATGTTCGTACTGCCGCAGATATTATTGGTAGGCGACGCCATTATAGAGAAGACGGCATTTGTTATGAATATGCCTATCCGAACGAAGAATGTGACAGGTCTGATGAAGGTAGACGGTCTGGTGCGAGGCAGAATTGACGGTACGGTTACCGGTACGATGAATGCGATTATCAAGGGTAATGTGAGCGCATATGTGGAAGCCGGGGATGTGACGCAACTGACAGAAGAGGAGTATAAGGAACTGTCTGAGACGGTGAAAGAAGAACTAAGCAGCAGGGAGGTGACGGAATATGTGTAAGAAAAGAGCAATTTCCTTTCTGCTGGCAGGATTACTTGCGATAATGCCGATTATGAATGTTCAGGCAGAAGAAACGACAGAAAGCGGCGAGGCGACAAGGCATATGCCAGAAGATGATATGGCGGATGAAAATTCCGGAGAAGATAATGAAATTATCAGTGTGGAAGACGCCAACGAGACACTGGACGCTTATGATGATGAAAAAACTGAATGGAAAGAAATATATATAGATTCTGTGGATGACTTACAGGAATTTTCCAGAAACTGCCGACTGGATACTTGGTCGCAGAATAAGAAAATATATTTGACTGAGGATTTAAACATTGCAGGCAGTGACTTTGAGCCCATTCCGACCTTCGGGGGATATTTTGACGGGCAGGGGCACACGATCAGCGGCGTATTAATCAAAGATTCCGTATCTTATACGGGCTTATTTTGCTATACGCAGAAATCCGCAGTGATTGCGAATCTCAACGTGACGGGAATTGTGCGTCCCGTTGGCGATCAAATGGTGGTTGGCGGCATTGTGGGAGACAACAGCGGCATTATCATTCACAGCAGCTTTGACGGGACAGTGAAAGGAACCGATTATGTCGGCGGCGTGACAGGATTCAACGAGCAAAGCGGTATTATCATGGACTGTACTTACAGCGGTAAAGTAGTGGGGACGCACTACACGGGGGGTATAGCCGGTGAAAATGCTGGTAATATTGTAGGCTGTGTCAATAAAGCGGAAATTAATACTTCCAACGAGGATAAGGCCATGTCGCTGGAAGACATTAATATTGCACAATATGTCGGTCTGATAGATGTGGTAGAAGGAGATGGGACGCCAGACAAAGAGGCGGTAGTTGTTAATAATACGATTGATTCAGGCGGCATTGCAGGGCTGTCTACGGGAATCATACAGTTTTGCAATAACAGCGGCAGAATTGGTTATGAACATGTAGGATATAATACCGGCGGTATTGTGGGACGCCAGTCAGGATATGTATATGCGTGTGAAAATACAGGGACGGTTTACGGGCGTAAAGATGTAGGAGGAATCGCGGGACAGACGGAACCGTATATCGCGATTGACTTGTCTGAGGATATTGCATATCAGCTTACTGAAAATATTGATAAGATGCATGACCTGACGGGGCAGATGCTTAAGGATGCAGGGAGTGAATCCGATACGCTTTCTGCAAGACTTACGGTTGTACAGAATTTTGTGGATAAGGCATTGGAGGACACCTCCTTTCTCGCCGACAGGACGGTAGGGTGGACGGACGAGATGATTGGATCCGTCAATGAAGCCGTAAATCGTTTGGATTACGTTATGGATGAAACTGCCAAGGACAATGGTGTGCTCGACCATACGAAAGACGCGGCAGGAAACGTGAAAGATGCGGCTGGTAAGCTGGAGAGCACTGTGGACTCACTGGATATTTATCAGTACATGTCCCCGCAGGAAAGAGAATTGTATGATTCTGCCAAGGCGGGTATGGAAAATGCGACGAAGAAGTATTCAGAGGACTACGCTAAGGCAGTGGAGGCGCAGGAGAACTGCTGTCTCGCTTACTATGCGTTTAGTGACGCAGAGTTTAATGACGGAAGCAAAACCAATGAACTTGACTTGAAACCGACACAAGACGGCGCGACAGTGACAACGTGGAGCATGACGAAGCAGTATAGAGATTATATAGGATATGACGGCTGGGTACATCATTCCGATATAAACGGAGACAGTGAATTCCCGCAGCCCGGCGGTACACAGCAGGGTGATTTGGATCAGCGCCTGCTTAACAAAGTGGCGGAAGTTATGTATGAGAATGCTGAAGCAGTTGCCGGTAATGCTGCGACTTATGCGGATGAACAAAACAGAGATTATAACAGCGACATGCGCGGATACCTTGAAACAATGTCGGATATTGTGATGGCGCATCAGGGAGAAATGACGAAAGAAGCGGCAGAACAATTGAGCGGAGCGGTCGGATATGTCAGAGACGCATCGGATAATCTGGAAACTGCTGGCAGTCAGGCGAAGAATATTTTCGATACTTTAAACGGTATGCCGGATATTGCATTGCCACAACTTGGCGATGATTATCGATCCAAGACGAACAGCCTGACGGCTAACTTGCAGGGATTATCAGAAAATATGGGCTACCTCAACGGCGAGATGTCTTCCACCAATGACGTGCTGATAGGCGATCTGGAAGATATTAACGATCAGTTCAGTACTATCATGAGGCTCTATACAGATGCTATTGACGGTGTTCTGGATATGGATTATACGAAGACATATGAAGATACATCACAGGAGGACGCAGAGACAAGCACTGATGCGACCATAGCTGATTGCAGAAACAACGGAACCGTGCAGGGAGACATTAATGTGTCAGGTATTGCAGGAACGATGGCAATCGAGTATGATTTCGACTTGGAGGGCGATGTAACGGGTATTGAAGACGCCAGAATGAATTCTACGTTTTTGACGAAATGTGTTCTGCGACGGAATATTAATCTGGGCAAGGTGATGGCACAGAAGAGTTATGCCGGCGGTATATCCGGTCTGCAGGAGATGGGAACGATTCTTCTCTGTGAGAATTACGGCAGAGTGAGCAGCAGTGCAGGAGATTATGTAGGAGGTGTGGCAGGTCAGTCCCTGTCAAATATTGTGAGAAGTTATGCGAAATGTACCGTGTCAGGTGAAGAATATGTAGCGGGAATAGCAGGTTCCGGATCCGGTATTCAAGGGTGCTGTGCAATTGTGCGTACACAGGATACCATAGCCTTTTCAGGGGCGATAGCCGGGGAGGTTGACGGAAGTAAAGAAGTAGCAGATAATTATTTCGTATCTGAGGAAATAGCTGGGATTGACCGTATCAGCTATAGTGGCAAGGCGGAACCAATCAGCTATAAAGAAATGTTGAAACTGGAAGGGATTCCGAATAAGTTTCATATGATGACAATTTCTTTCTATGCTGATGAAATTGAGGTCAAAACGGTTCAATGTCCGTATGGCGGAAGCGTACCGATGGAGTTATACCCAGAGATTCCCGCCAAAGAAGGATTCTATGCGGACTGGGATATTAAAGACCTAAACAGTGTGTTATATGACGAAGACGTCACAGTAGAATATGTGCGGTATTTGACGACGCTTGCATCCACGCAAACGCGTTCGAATCAGCAGTCGGTTATTCTGGTTGACGGTATGTTTAAACAGGAAGACATGCTGAGTGTCGAGGGGGGAACTTCGGATAATGTTTCTGCCGCTTCGGACAGTGCTAATGAGGAAGTTTCACTTAACAATCCGACGGAGCACTGGACGGTGGAGATTCCTGATGATGGAAATGAAAGCCATCAGATTCGCTATCAGGCGCCGGAAGGACAGACTGAGGATGTTGAGATTTATGTGAGGAAAAATGACACATGGGTGCAGGCAGACACAGAATTAATGGGTATCTATCATCTGTTTACGGTAGAAGGGACAGAAGCGGAAATAGCGGTCTGTGTTTATGCGAAAAACATCACGGATGATTTGATTTATATCATTCCGGCAGCAGTTGTTGTGCTTGCTGTTGTAATTCTTCTGATTAGGAAGGGTAGGAAGAAGAGAAGAGCAAAGAAGGAAGTTGCGGATGAAGAGAAAGAAGAATAGATAGGTTATAGCAGAGTGAAGACGCATGGTAAGCTATAAAGAACCATACGTCTTCACTTTGTTGATAGGCATTCGGTTTTCCCATTTCCTAAAAGATATCCATAATAAATAGATATCCAATCATTGCAAGCAGTCCGATACAGAACAGCAGCAGGCCGAAGGACATGCTTCTTGCGATCATTGTACGGTTCTCAGCCCACTCCTCATGAATCATTGCAAACTTGTGGTCGTAGTCTACTGATACGGGGTGCTTTCTGCGGAATGTTTTGTTCCCAATATGGTGGAAGAAGCCGGCGGCACAGGCAGCCATATGCGTGAGTGGCGTTCCCTCCGGCAATTCATACGGCAGCTTGCTGTCTTTGTACAGGGTCTTCCTAAGAAGGATAACGATGGAATCGACGAAGCTATCTAATACACGGCAGATCACACCGAACAAAAAAGGCAGAATCTTTAATAATACGGGACGGTAGATAAGATTTTCCAAGTCCAAATGTCTGCTCCAGCGGTTCACATATTCTTTGCATCCCTTTAGGGTCTTGCGCATCATCCACAGTCTGACGATTACAAGATAGACGAGTGCGCCTATAACTAATGAAATGACGGCACCTTTCAGATTAGTCAAAGAAAAATAAGCGACTGAGAGGGATTCGTCCGTTATCTGATTCTGTGTCAACATAAATTCCTGCCCCATGTCTGCCAGACTGTCCATCACGATATGTGGGAAGAAGCCCATAACCGGCAGCAGTACGGCGCTTATAGTCAGTGCAAGAGCGCTGGCCTTATTCATGTATTTCCCTTTTAATTCATCATAGGATGCTTGTACAGTCGCATCGGTATTTTTCTCAATAAAGATTGCCACATAGAGTTTACTCATGTAAGCGACAGTCAATCCGCCGCTGATCAAGAAAGCCCATTCGATTCCGCGAAGCATTCCAATGCCAAATATGCTGTAAGCCGCTCCCTCGCGGACAAGTTCTATATATTCAACGATACTCTCATGAATCAGCGTCTTACTGATATAGCCGTTCCAGAGAGGAATTCCGCCTATGCCGAGCGCGCCCATGAGAAAAATGAAATTCAGTAGCGGTTTCTTACGCCCAAAGCCGCGAATATCATTCAAATCCAGTTTGTGTACATTCATAAAGACCACGCCTGCCGCCATAAAGAGTGCAAGTTTAATCAGGGAGTGATTCACCATGTGAAGCATACTGCCACGTACTGCCAGCAAGTTTTCTTCGCCGAGAAGTCCGGACATGCCTGCACCTACCAGAATAAAACCAATCTGGGAGACGGAGGAGCAGGCAAGGGTTCTCTTTAAGTCAATCGAAAAGAGCGCCAGCACTGCGCCGATCACCATTGTGCATACGCCGAGAATGAGAATCAGACAGCCCCAAGCATAATCGCCTAAGAAAACGTACGAGGTCAGGATTAAAATACCATAGATACCGGCTTTCGTTAAAATACCGGACAACAGCGCCGAAGCGGGGGCCGGAGCAACCGGATGTGCTTTCGGAAGCCAGATATGCAGCGGGAATGCACCTGCCTTCGCGCCGAAACCGAACAGCATGCACAGACCTGCAATCCAAATCTGCATTGGAGCAGTGGACAAGCAGCTAAGCATTCCGTATTGAAAATAGGCGCCGATAAGGTCGTCGAAGAATAGCGTGCCGGTCACATCGTACAGCAGGAAGATACCCATCAACATCACCAGACCGCCGATGACTGCTACGGCGAGGTAAGTGGCAGCCGCGCGCAAAGACTCCTTCTTCTCATCATGCGCCACCCACATGTAGGAAGTGAAGGACATGATTTCAAAGAAGATAAAGGTGGTGTAGAAATCTGCGGAGAGGAATACGCCTTCTGTTGCACCGAGCGTCAGCAGCAAGAACAAATAGTATCTGTTCCGGTTGTGATAGTGGCTTAAATATTCTTTGGTAAAAAGAGTGCTCATAAGCCACATAAACGCGGCAATCATAGCATACATAGCGCGGAAACCGCCCAATGTGAAATGAAGCCCCATACCGCAGATATAAGGAATCTCAATAAGAATGCCGACGGTTCCCTGCGTTAAAGTCTGTAGAAACAGATACAAAGATAGTGCAAAAGTAATGCCGGTTATGACGTCAGCAAAGTAGCTGCGGAGATTCTTCTGATATCGTCCTATGATGTAACCGATCAACGCCGCCGCCATCGGCAGAAATACAATTAAGCATAT
>VSOA01000007.1 GCA_009774585.1 Lachnospiraceae bacterium | reverse complement strand
TAGTCTCGTGGGCTCGGAGATGTGTATACGAGTCAGGTATATGACAAACCCATTATAATATACACATTGGAAGCGTTTCAGCGCCATCCGGATATCGATACGATTATAGTAGCATGTCTGGACGGCTGGCAGACGATTCTTGAGGCATATGCGAAAGAAGCTGGGATTACGAAATTACAGCATATCGTAAGAGGCGGAGCAAATGGACAGGAATCCGCCAGAAAGGCGCTGGAAGCGCTTCAGGGAATCTGCAAAGAGGATGATATCGTTATTATTCATGACGCCGTTCGCCCGATGGTTTCTGCAGAGATTATATCTGATTGCATCGTGAAATGCAGACAGTATGGCTCCGGTCTGGCGGCTGTGCGATGTCAGGAAACGATTGTCAGAACGGAGGATGGTGAGAAGGGAGATTCCTATGTGAAGCGGAAAGGTATCATGCGCGTGCAGACGCCGCAGGCTTACTTGTACGGGAAAGCTCTTCGAGTACACGAAAAAGCGCATGAGCAGGGGGTTTATGATGCAGTTTATACGAATATATTGATGCTGGATATGGGAGAAACTTTGTATTTCTCCAAGGGATCTGAGAAAAATCTCAAGATAACAACCATGGAGGATGTAGAGATATTCAAGGCATTATATCGTGTGAAGAAAGAAGACTGGGTCAAATAGCAATCATATATTGCAGCTAACAAAAAACAGGCTTCTGCCGATATATATTATAGTGTTGTGTAAAAATATCATGGGGAGAGTAAAACGATTCGATGCGCAGGTTTCAGAAGCTTCAGATATTAGTAGATATTACCAGTCTGCATATGATTCATCAGCAGAATAAGGAAAAACTGTTACAACAAGAATATCAGTTTGTTCTGGATGCGCTGGCTGACTGTCAGGAAACAGCTATCCAAATGGGAGAAGGCATTGAGCAGACAGAAGGTGCGGACAAAGAAATAGAAGCTATCCGATTCTTGGAACAATATTGTGAAACACTTTATCAGATGAGCGTGCAGTTGGAGGAGATTTCGGCGGAAAACTTCTACCAATCATTGGAAGAGGCGCTTCTTTCAGTAGAGAAGGCGATTCTTCGGATGCCGATCAGAAAAGAAGTTGTGTTCTTACCGTACAAAGCGAGCATGTGGGATTCTCTGGAGAGCGTCTATCTCGCCGCCGCACAGGACGAGAACTGTGACGCTTATGTAGTGCCGATCCCGTATTATGACAGAAACGCGGATGAAAGTCTCGGCATGATGCACTATGAGGGGGGCGAATACCCGTCCAATATACCAATCACACCTTACGAAGAATACCATCTGGAAGAAAGAAGACCGGATGCAATCTATATTCACAATCCCTATGATGATAATAATTATGTCACTTGCGTACCGGAGAGGTATTTTGCCAGCCGGCTGAGAAATTACACGGATCAGCTGGTATACATTCCTTATTATGTATTGGATGAAATCAAGCCGGATGACCATGAGAAAATTGAGAAATTTCAAAATTTATGTCTTATGCCGGGCGTTATATATGCACATAAAGTTATTGTCCAGTCAGAAAATATGCGGCAGATTTACATCAATGCATTTCTGGAAAACGCAAAATGGCTGGCGGGGTACATGGGACATTTTGACCGCAAGAAGCTGGAAGATAAAATACTGGCGCTTGGATCTCCCAAATTCGACAGAGTGCGCAGCATGAGCAGAGATAAGATTAAGGTGCCGGACGACTGGTTAAGACTTATAGAGAAGTCCGACGGAACATGGAAAAAGATTATTCTGTATAATACAAGCGTAAACGCCTTTTTTAAATATAATGAGAAGATGCTTACGAAAATACAATCCGTTATGGATAAGTTTAAAGAGGCACGGGACAAAGTAGTGCTTTTGTGGAGACCACATCCGCTGGTGGCCGGAGCCCTGCAGAGTTTAAGACCGGAACTTCTGGCGGAGTATGAGCGCCTTGTGGAGAGATACCGGAAAGAAGGCTATGGCATCTATGACGACAGCGCCGACGTTGACCGGGCGATCGTGTTGAGCGATGCCTATTACGGGGATTATAGCAGTTTGGTGCAGCTATATCAGGAGACAGGCAAGCCGGTGATGATAGAAGATGTGGAAGCGGTATAGAAAGTAGTATATCCGTAGATGAAGTGTAAAGCGGTCGTAGAGATTTCTAACAAATTGTTACACACCAAGGCAGAAAGGAAATAGCTAAGATGATTTCGATAGTAACAGGCGGATGCGGGTTTATCGGGTCCCATATGGTGGACAGACTGCTTGCAGAGGGGCATACGGTTAAAGTGATTGATAACTGGACGACGGGAAGACCGGAGAATCTGGCACACCAGAAGGACAATCCGAAATTGACGATATACCATATGGACATCAGAAATAAAGAGGAGATAGAACCGGTTTTTGAGGGAACAGATTACGTGTTTCATTTCGCAGCGCTGGCGGATATCGTACCCTCCATTCAAAGACCGTGGGACTATTATTCATCCAATGTGCTGGGCACCTATAATGTAGTGGAGTGCGCAAAGAATGCAGGAATAAAGAAGCTGGTGTATGCGGCGTCTTCCTCTTGCTACGGAATACCGGACGAATATCCGACGAAAGAAACAGCCGAAATCAGACCGCAGTATCCGTATGCGCTGACCAAGCGGTTAGGGGAAGAGACGGTTCTGCACTGGGGACAGGTGTACGGACTTCCCGTAGTGACGCTGCGGCTCTTTAATGTATACGGGACGCGTTCCAGAACATCCGGTACATACGGTGCGGTGTTTGGCGTATTTTTAGCGCAGAAGCTTGCCGGGAAACCTTTTACGGTAGTGGGCGACGGTACGCAGACGAGGGATTTTACATATGTGACGGACATCGCGGATGCTTTTTACACGGCGGCAATGTCGGATGTGGTACAAGATACGTTCAATGTGGGAAGCGGCGGAACATATTCGGTCAACCGTCTTTGTGAGCTGCTGGGCGGCGAGATTACGCATATCCCCAAGAGACCGGGCGAGCCGGACTGTACTTTTGCAGACACGTCAAAGATCGAGAAGGAGCTTGGCTGGAAGGCGAAGGTAAGCTTTGAAGAAGGTGTAGGGAAAGTGCTTGACAATATAGACTACTGGAGAGAAGCTCCGGTCTGGACACCGGACAGCATCGGTGAGGCGACGGAAGATTGGTTTAAGTATTTGGGGAGATAAGAAATGCTTATTGTTAGATTGACTACGGGATTAGGCAACCAGATGTATGAATATATGGCTGGGTATGCACTGGCAAAGGAACTGCATCAAGAGCTGGTGCTGGACATAGAGAACTGTACGCGTTCTGCATATGGGTACTTGCTTGATCATTTCAATATACCTGCGTGCAGGAAAATTATTTATGCACAGGACAGCATCGGAGGAGGAGACGATGAGTTCTATGACAGAACATTGGATCTTTGGGACGATATGGTAATTCTTGTACAGTCAGAGGAACAGAAAGAAGGATATGAAGATAATGACAGAATGGTTGTGTATTCTGACTGGAAGATGACAGAAGAATTAAGAGATTGCAAGAATTTATATATGTATGGGTACTTTCTGGGGAAAAATAAATATTTTAAAAATTATTGGGAGGAATTAAAAGCCCTTTTTACTTTAAAAGAAGAAAATGAGGATGTAAGAGATTTCAGGAAATTGATTCAGGGAAGAACTTCCGTAGGAATACATATCCGCAGAGGAGATATCTTGCTGATGGATTGGTTCTGCAAAGCGGAAGATGATTATTACAGGGCAGCAATAGAATGCTGTAGAGAATTATATGGCGATTGCGTGTTCTGCGTTTTTTCGGATGATATTGAATATGCGAAAAAGATGCTGGGAGCAGATGAAAATATTTACTATGTCCACTATGATGGTTATGATGATGCTTCCGTGAATGAGTTTTACTGCCTGTCTTTATGTGACCACAGGATTTTGACAGCTTTAAGTACATTTGGACTATTGGCTGATGAACTGCATCAGGGGAGCGGAAGTCATTCTTTTATGTGGGACACGGATGAGTCAACCAAGGGCATTCCGCTGGAGAAAAAAAGTGGAAACAAAAGAATCCTTTTGAATAAAGAGGATATTCGAAGATACAGCACAAGATATCAGATGATTCATGAAGAGATGGCGCCGCCAGATGCAGGATTGCCTTATCAAAGATTTAAGAGACTAGTAGAAGAAAACAGAAATCACGAGGCGCTGCAAGCGGCATTTTGCCTATATCATGACAAGAAGGGCGGCGTAGAGTTTGGAGTGTATCTGGCAAGAGCGCTGATGTGGATTGGCGCATATGAAGAGGCTGTGGTAGAATTGGCAAAGCTGTCGCAGGATGCGGTGAAGCAGTTTTTTAGTGATTTGATATTAGACGAGTCAAAGAAAAAACAGTTAGTCAGTCTGTATGAAGGGATAAGAATACAAGTAAAAAAACATTTTATTATCGTATTGGCTAAAGAAGTGACGCCGGCTTATGAAACGTGCGGATTATTTGATTTGGCAATTGTTTTGTCGCATATAGGTCATGATGTCACCATAGTATACGATACGATCGATGCAGGAAAGTATTATTTTCAGCACAGTAATATGCTCCACAATGCCAGAGGCATTAATATGGAGTGTTTCCATGTAGAAAAGGAGACTGTGATTAATTCCGGGATATGTGATTTCTATAATGGCTTTGAAGAGGATGAATTAATCATTATTTCTGAGGATAAGAGCTTCTTCGATAGAAGCGATTGCAGTAAAAAATTGCAGTTTATTATATCTGATGAGGAATATGGTTCCGAGGAATTATTTGACAAAGCGGATTATATTTTGACACAGCAGAAGGAGCTGGCGGAGGATAACAGTAAATATATTTATTGGCAGGAGCAAAATATTCAAGGTCAATACGTACTGATATCTTTCCCGTGGGAATACGGATACGGACAACGGTTGAATCGAAGAATGATTAAGATGGCGGAAGCATTGTTAAAGTCTGTCGCAAATAGACATGATGAAGAAGGTAGTGAACAATAATGAGAACCTATACAAATACTGACTTGGAAGAATATTTGAAAAATGATTGGATTAAGGATTTCATCAATCATTATATTGATGACCGGGAAAGGGAAATTCGCACAAACCAGTGGCTGTTAAATATGGATAATAAGAGACTTATCTATGCAGATGTTTACGGCGATATATTGCGTGAGAAATCCTCCAAGAAAGTATTAGATGTGGGAGGAGGCTACAATTCACTTACTAAGGTGCTGGCAGCTAATTCACAGTACACATTATTAGATTTCATGGCACATGGAGGAGAGGACTATCTTAGAGAGATATCAGGCAAATATCATATTCACTGGATGGAACAAGACTGGTATGACATGAAAGAAACGGCTGCTTACGATGTGATAATAGCAAATGATATTTTCCCTGATGTGGATCAGAGAATGGAACTGTTTATTGACAAGATGCTTCCGCATTGCCACGAATTAAGGCTGGTGGTGACATATTATAACACGCCATGCTTTTATACGACTAAGAGAGTGGATGATTCTGAAATCATGACTTTCTTGTCATGGGACGGTGAGATAACCGGATTGAAGTTGAAAAAGTATACCTCCAGAAGTAACGCGTCAGAACACGAATTGGAGGCAATGAAAGACAATCATGACAGTATATACCGTAACGGAAGACAGGTATCGTATATTGTAATAAAGGGAGATTTATAGACTAGAATCAAGAAGAAAGCGGTATGGATACGAATGCGTAATTATTCAATACATAATATGAAATGGAAAAACAGAGGGCATGAATTAGACGGACTCGCTGCTTTGATGCTGGACGAGGGTAACGAGTATTATCTTATCGGCAGCAAAGAGGAAAACGAGTCTTTCTATGAAAAAACCGGTCGCTATATGAAACGGGTTATGCCGGTTACTATATCGCATGAGAGAGTGGTCGAGTATGCGGGGCAAAATGCTGTGTCTGAAAAAGATATGCAGCTCAATGACCACACAATACTGATTTGTACGGCAAGGAACCGCGCTGAATATGAAACGATACGAAATAAATGGAGAGAAAAAGGACTTATAGAAAATCAGCGTTTTTTTCAAGGAGAGCTCTTTTCTATGATATATGATGTGTATGTAAGAAATCAGATTCGGATAGACAGGATAGAGATTTTTCTGACATCACGCTGCACCTTACAGTGTGAGAAATGCATATCATATATTCCATATTTTGAGAGAAAAATGGACGTTCCTTTGGAACAGCTAAAGAAAGATGCAGACATTTTGTTTCAAAAGGTGGATTATATATATAAGTTGAAGGTATTGGGCGGAGAAGGACTTCTCTATCCGTATCTGGTAGAATATATCGATTATATATGGGACAGATATCAAGAGAAAATCGGAACAATCAGAATCGGAACTAACGGAACGGTTATACCGAGCAAGGACATTTTGGATATGTGTTCGAGAAATCATGTGATACTGGACATCAGCGACTATTCCAAAGCCGTTCCGGAGCAATCCAAATTGGCTGAAATAAAGGCACTGTGCGATAAAAATAATGTGACGGTAGAGATAAAAAGGACAGGTGAGCAGTGGCTGGATTTAGGGTTCCCCAATAAAGTATTTGATGTAAAAGATGAGGGACAAATGTGGGAACATTTTTGCGGATGCGCCATGTTTTGCAGGCAGTTCAGTCAAGGAAGAATGTGGTATTGCTGCACCAATTTTGCCGCGGTCTGCGCCGGTCTTTTTCCAGAAAACGAGAACGATTATTTTGATTTTACAGCAGATTTTTCTAAGAAGGAACTGTTAGAATATGAAGTCGGATACAGCAGGTTAGGACATACGACATTCTGTGCTGTCTGCGGCGGATGTTCGGATGAAGTTAACCCATGTCAGGTTGAAGTGGCAAAGCAGTTGAGAGAAAAATAGAATAGAGAGTAAATGTATGAAATTTATTAATCAAATGGAACCATGTTTTGATGATTGTGAGCGAATTGCACTAAACGAGTATATGCAGGCAGGCGGATGGGTTACGGAATTTAAGAAGACGCGTGAATTTGAGGCGGCTATTGCTAAATACACAGGCGCTTCTTTCTGTTCTGTAGTAAGTAATGGAACGGTGGCATTGTCTATCGCTTTAATGGCTTGCGGAGTTACTGTCGGAGACGAGGTAATTGTGCCTGATTATACGATGGTGGCAACCCCTAATGCGGCAGAACTTATCGGCGCAAAGGCTGTCTTCGTAGATATTGATATCCGAAATTTATGTATGGACTTTGAGCTGATGAAAGAGGCGGTGACAGAGAAGACTAAAGCAGTTATTCTTGTGAGCATTAATGGAAGATATCCGTCCCGGATTAAGGAGTTTGTAGATTACTGTAAGGCTAAGGAGATTTATCTGATTGAGGATGCCGCCCAGTCTTTAGGGAGCTTTTATGGTGGAAGACATGTAGGCAGATATGGGGATATCGGCAGTTTTTCGTTCAGTGCGCCCAAGATTATCACGACCGGACAAGGCGGTGCGCTCATTACTGATAACGAGGAGTTATTCACGAAGATTAAGCGAATACGTGATTTCGGAAGAGAACAGGGCGGGAGCGATCACTATCTTACAAAGGGATGGAATTTTAAATTTACGGATATTCAGGCTGTTATTGGGTTGGAACAAATGAAAAAGCTTCCAGATAGAGTTGAACGCAAGAAAGCGATGGGCAAGCTATACTGGGATAAGCTGGCTGAGATTCCGGGTGTTGAGCGTATAGATACAGACTTTGCGCAGACTGCGCCATGGTTTTTTGATATTTTATGTGAAGACCGACAGGGACTGATGGCTTACTTAAAAGAAAAGAATATCGGAACGAGGGAATTTTATCCGGCACTGCATAAGGAGCCGGCGTATCATTACACTTCATTGTCGTTTCCGTCGGCGGAAGATGCTGCCAAACGTGGTTTGTGGCTGCCTTCGGCGGTGACGTTGACAGATGAAGAAATTGATTATGTGTGTGAGCATATCAGGATGTACTATCATGGATGATGCCGGATGAGAGAATAAAGAGGAAAGTAGAAATTTAGATGAAAAAATTATTAGTTTGGGGAACCGGAGACTTAGCGGAGCAATTTATAGATAGTGGGTGCCAAGGAGATATCATTGGTTTTGTAGAAACGGTGAAATCAAAAGATGTATTTATGAAAAAGCCGGTATATGACAGCTGTGAAATTCCGGAGGAATACGACTACATTGTTATAGCAAATTCTTATGGAACAGAAATATATTCGTTATGTATCAAGCTGGATATTGATATATCCAAATTGATATTCCTATATAGAATTCAGAGCAGAGTAGGCTGTACGGATGCAGCGGTATTAAAAGAGGTATTGTCAGAAAAAAGTTATGACGATTATTGTATCAGGTTCCGCCTCAAACCCCAGCCGAAGCAACATCCAAGGGAGCAAGGGGATGAGTTTGTTTATGAGGATGCAGAAAAATATCGTAAATTAAATACAAGACCAACTTTTGAGATTCAGGAAAAATATATGTGGCCCATTGCTACGGATAAGTATGTTGAGGCAGGAAATGTAGATGATTATTTTCAGCAGGATTTATGGGCTGCAAAATTAATATATAAAAGCGGAGTAAAAAAACATTTTGACATTGGGTCGAGACTCGATGGGTTCATAGCGCATTTATTGGCTATGGATATTGAAGTATCTATGATAGATATCAGAGAATTTCCGGAGGAAGTGGAAAATTTGTATACGGTGGTTGATGATGCAACCAATTTAAAGCAGATTCCGGATGATAGTATAGAAAGTATGTCGGCGTTGTGCTCATTGGAACATTTTGGTTTGGGACGGTATGGTGATCCGATTGACCCGGAGGCATGTTTTAAGTGTTTCAATGCAATCCAAAGAAAATTGAAAAAAGGCGGAAGATTATATATTTCTGTTCCGATTGCAAGTGAGCGTGTAGAATTCAATGCACACCGTATTTTTTATGCGAGTACAATTGTGGAATGTTTTTCTGATATGATACTCGAGGAGTTTTCTGTTTCTGCGGATGGTGTATTGGAATCGCATGTAGAAGATATTCATAAATATGATGATGACGAGTGTGATTATCGGTTTGGCTTATTCTATTTTGTCAAAAAATAGAAGCATATAAAATCAATGAGGAAAGTACCATGGATTTGCTACATAAAAACAAAATAGTATCTAAACATGAATTTATGACGGAAATAGGACCTGAACTGAGGAGCATCGGAAAGAAAACTGCACTATGCCACGGCGTATTTGACTTGGTGCATCCCGGTCACATCATCCATTTGGAGCAGGCAAAAGCAATGGCGGATATTCTGGTGGTATCTATTACTGCGGCAGAGTATGTCCGTAAGGGACCGGGAAGACCGTACTTTGATGATGAGATGCGCATGAAGACATTGGCAGCCTTGGAGTGCGTAGATTATGTGATGCTTTCCGAAGGGTATACCGTTGACGATATTGTCGAATGTGTGGAGCCGGATATTTATGTGAAAGGCGAGGAATACGCCAGAGCGGAAGATGATATTACAGGGAAAATATCGGAAGAAAAAGCATTGGTGGAAAAGCATGGAGGAAGAATAGAATATACGACCGGACAGACTTTCAGTTCCACTAACTTGATTAACACGGCGTTAGCAGGCTTGTCCGATGAAGTCAAATGTTACATGGAAGATTTTACTACGAGATATTCTATGGAGGATATTCGCACATTTGCCGCCAGAGCAGAGAACCTTAAGGTTTTGGTGGTCGGTGATATTATTATAGATAAATATACATATTGCGATGTACAGGGACTCATGAGCAAAGATATGGGTTATTCTGCAAGAATCCAAAATTCGGAGGAATATTTAGGCGGTTCCGTTGCAATAGCAAGACATCTTTCAAGTTTTAGCAAACATGTTACGCTTTTGTCTGTTATGGGAGAGGAAGAAGAGATTTGTGGGCGGATTTTAGAGGAATTATCCGGATCCATGCAGATAAATCTTTTGCATAGCGCTCAGTTTCCAACGATTGTCAAACATCGCTACCTGACGCGTAATGCCAAACGTGAGGAGTACCGTAAAGTATTGGCTGTGAATAATATTCCGGAGAAGATGGGGTATGAAAAAGAAATCAGGGGAACTTTTATAAGAAAATTACGGGAAGAGCTGGATGCCTGTGACGCAGTGTTCTTATGTGATTTCGGGCATGGATTGATTGATGCGGAAACGATAAAGCTGATTCAGGAGAAAGCAAAATACCTTGTTTTAAACTGTCAGACAAATTCCTCAAATCATGGACTGAATATCATTACAAAGTATACGAGGGCGGATGTTTTCGTGGTGGACCAACAAGAACTGAAACTGGCGTTTCCGGTCTATGCAAGTGATGAAAAAGCAGGACTTAGAAGGCTTACAGAGCACCTGCATGGAAACGGCTGGCTGACAAGGGGATCCTTGGGGGCTTATGGAATCGAGCAAGGGGAGATAGAAGAGTGTCCGGCATTTACGCTTACTGTCAAAGATACGGTGGGCGCGGGCGATGCTTTTTTCTCGGCAGCAGGATTGTATGCGGCAGCAGGCGCACCGATAGAAGCAGGAACTTTTATCGGGAATATAGCGGGTGCGCTTGCGGCGAATATTGTCGGAAATAAAGAGGCAGTTGAGAAGGTCAATGTATTGAAGTATGCGAATACGTTGATGAATGTGTAAGACAGTATGGAAGCAGATAACGCAGAAGAGGATTTTGCGTAGAACGAAATAATCACGGAGACAGTTATGGCAGAGAATATCAGAATGGATTCCCATAAGTTAATCTATCATCCGGATGTGGTGGCGAGATGGATGAAGGGGGAGAATATTTATCCGATTGAGATAGAAATATCCCCCAGCGGAGCCTGCAATCACAGATGCGTGTTCTGCGCTGTAGATTATATGGGATATCAGCCTGACTTTTTGGACAAAGATACTATATTACGTGATATCTCGCAGATGAGTAGAAGCGGATTGAAAAGTGTTATTTGTTCCGGAGAGGGGGAACCGCTTTTAAATAAAGATATTCCGGATATTGCCAATGGGATTAAAGCTTGTGGTGTAGATGTGGCAATGAGTTCAAATGGTGTTTTGTTTACCAAAGAAAAAGCAAATGACTGTTTGGCAGCATTTACATGGATACGTTTCAGTGTGGCATGCATGGAAGAAGAACCCTATCAGAAGATTCAGAGAGGAAAAGCGGGAGATTTAGATAAAGTAAAGACCAATCTCACGGAAGCGGTCAGGATAAAACGAGATAAAAAGTTAAGAACAACGTTAGGAGTACAGTGTTTATTGTTTCCCGATAATATGGATAAAATTGCGGATATGGCGAATCAATTGCGTGAAATTGGAGTTGATTATTTAACGATTAAGCCTTATTCTCAACATTTACATAGTAAGAATACCTTTCATATAGATTATAGTAATATGTTAGAATTAGAGAAGGAAATAAAGCAGTTTGAAACAGATGATTTCAGCATTTATTTCAGAGCGGGAGCGATGAAAAAGATGCATCATGAGAAATGCTATCAGCAATGTTATGGGCTGCCTTTTATGACGCATATAGATTCCAGAGGCAATGTGTGGTCTTGCGTAGCGCATATTGGGGCGGAAGAGTTTTGCTATGGAAATATATATGAACAGACTTTTGAGGAGATATGGGAAGGACAGAAACGGCAGGAAGCTATACGGAAATTAAACACATTGGATATCAATGAGGTTTGCCGTGAAGCGTGCCGTCTCGATGAGATGAACAGATATCTGGATGAATTAAAACATCCGGGTGAGCATGTGAATTTTATTTAAATAAAATTCACATGCTGAGGCAGATTGCTTGACACTTCCGGAATTTCACCGGAATTATAGATGTCCCAAAGAACTTCATTGGTTTTATGCTGCAAACACAGCGTACCGCATTCTTTATTAGGATTGAACTGGTCGGAGGCGATAAGAGACATGATTTCCCAGTATCTATCGCTTTCAAATAATTCTTTAAATCTTGTCTTCTTGATATTTCCAATATGATATTTCGCATATTTATCATTGAAAAACATGCCGCATGGAGCAACAAGACCGGTTCCTGACATTTGGAGGATAAATGGCGCTCCGAAACATTTACAATACCTTTTTAGACCATGGCTCATAATTTTAGACCATTTAACACTGACCTGATATTTGTCCGTTGAAAGATTTTCCGCATCTTTCAGGATATTGATTAAATTTTCGTCTTCATATTTATCATAATCAACGCCTAATGTATGGTCTTCATCATCGCTGCAATGCTTTATGACCAGATAATCGACGCCTAATTCTTTTCCTAATGTTGCCAGCGGCATGATTTGATCTCTAAATTCGGGCAACAGAACCATTTGCAGTCCGATGGTAACTTCGAGATTTTTTTCTCTCCTAATGCGAACGGCATGTCTGATGGTGTTTACTACTTTGTGAAAACATTTTGTTTCACAGCCGTGTATGTGAGCATATCTATCGGCTTCACCGGCAGATATATTAAATCGTAGATATGTCAGACAAGGTAATATATCTTCCAGTTCACTATCTTTAAGCAGATAGCCGTTAGTTCCTAATGCCATATCAATCCCTAATGATTTGCCATACACGATTGCATCTTTTAGATGGGGATTGCATGTACTTTCACCATCACTGACGAAGCTGATTGCTTTTACGCCTATTTCGGAAGCGTCATCCAGAAATTCAATGATTGTTTTTTTATCAAGATTTTCTGATTGATTGATACACTGCATTTGACCATAGCAGTAAACACATCTGTAGCTGCAGCGTGTTGTCAGTGCGCAATCAATGGTAATTGGGGCAACCCGTTCGCCGCGCCGCCATTGCTCTATTCTTTCCCGATGCCATAATATTTTACTTGCATCTAAGATATATTTTTCAGCCACGTTATATTCCTCCCTTAGATTTTCTGCTTCGCAAATACTTTTATCTTTTCGTAAATAGTTTTGCTGTCTAAACCATTCGTATGTCGGACATCATGTAATTGACCGTATCCTATGGCAAATACGTCTTGTAAACCGATAGCAAGATTGGGCACCATAATATTTTCTAATGCCATTGCCTCGGCAATAGCACTATATAATCCGCCGATTATATTATGTTCTTCTACAACGACAAGCTTATTGGTCTTCAACAGCAATTTGGCGACAGCTTCCGTGTTCATGGGTTTTAAGGTATGAATACTTACCACCTCTGCATTGATACCGTCAATCTTAAGATAGTTGGCGGCTTCCATAACCTCATTTATAATGGAGCCGGTGGTCATAATAGTAACATCATCTCCGGTCTTTACTATGGCAGGTTCCCCGATTGAAAATCTTGTTCCTTCTTTGTAATATTCTTCCGAGTTGTTGCTCAGACGAATATAAACAGGTCCGTTTATTTGATAAGATTCTTCCATCATCCATTTCACTTCTGCACGAGTTGCAGGAGAAAAGACGTGTAAATTAGGCAATGACCTTAACAGCCCGATATCTTCCGTCGTATGGTGGGATGGTCCCAGTGTGCTATAGGTTAATCCCGAACCGATTCCGACCAGCTTGACGTTCTGATTTTGAAAACAGATGTCGTCTCTTAAGAATTCATATGCACGGTATGCCATAAATGCGCTTATTGTATAAGCAAAAGGAATCTTTCCGCAGCTTGCCATACCCGCGGCGGCTGCAAGCATGTTTTCTTCCGAAATACCGAAATTGAAATACCTGTCAGGGAAATCTCTTCTGAAATCATCATAAACAATCAATCCGTTGTCCGCGACAAGGGATACAATTTCTGAGTCTTTTTGTGCAAATTGGTATAGCATGTTTAAATAGGTATCTCTCATCTTACTAATTCCTCTTCTGAAATATCTAGTTCTTTTTTGATAATTTCCAATTCCTCAGCGTTAGGCATACGAAAATGCCAGATAGGGACTTTCTCCATAAAAGAAACGCCATGCCCTTTTATGGTATGTGATATAATCAGGCGGGGCTGGTCAGTGTGATTTTCTTTTCGCAGTTCATTTTCTATTGCAGTCAGATTATGCCCGTCTACTTCATAGACTTCAAAACCAAATGCCTCCCAGCGTTCTTTCCAAGAAGAGATTCCCATAATTTCTTCCACTGTGTCCATGGCTTGCAGCTTATTGTCGTCCATGATGACAACAAGGTTGTCCAGTTTATATCTTACGGCAGACATTGCCGCCTCCCACACAGAGCCTTCCTGACATTCTCCATCGCCGAGAATAACATATACTTTATTATCGTAATGATTCATTTTGCATGCCAGTGCAATTCCTACCGCAAAGGAAAGTCCATGTCCAAGAGAACCGGTCGATGCTTCTATACCGGGAGCGGCGCCCAGCTTGGGTTCTCCTCCTAAGCAGGAATCCGGCTGGCAGTATTTTTCTAACATTTGGTCGTTTATTAAGCCGACTTTATTTAGTATCACATACAGAGCCAAACCGGCGTGACCTTTGCTCAGAATCAGCCTGTCTCTTGACTTAGACCACGGATTTTGTGAATCAAAGCGAATGATTTGCTTACAGTATAGAACATATAAAAGATCAATAACTGAAAAGGAGGACGCTAAATGTGCCGCGCCTGCCTTATATGCCGTTAAAAAGATTTTTTTCTTTAATTCTTTGATTTCATCCATTTTAGGAATCTCGCTTTCTGCTACATTTGCATATGCCATGAGTGTATGCGCATTATTGCTTTATTAATTATATAACAAAATAGTAAGTGATGAAATAAAAAAGTGCTTTTTCCTAAAGGGAGCTTGAACTTAAGGTAAAGAATGTTTCTTTTTCGCCGATATACTATATGTATAATAGTTCAGGATGAATGAAAAAGGCTGCAGGGAAGCAGAAATAGAATGGAATTATGTTCTGCTATTACAGTGAGTGCAATAGCAGCTTTTTTTATGTATATTATATTGATGAAGGAAGGCGAGAAAGCAATGAAATACCCGAGGAAAATTGCAATAGGATTTCAGGAAGGAACTTGCCCGTTACGATGCGCAAAGTGTTATGCTTTTAGTGAAAATGCGAGAGGACAAAAGAAACCGGCTAAGATGCCGATGGAAAGAGCAATATGGCTGATTGATGAAATAGCGCATATGGAGCAGGTGCCAAGTATTCAACCGCATATCTACACGGAGCCGTTTGCGAACGATGATTTGCATGAAATCATACAGAAATGTTTGGATTATAATATTTGTATGAGCATTATTTCAAACGGAATTCTTCTGAATCAGGATTGGCTTGATTTTCTTCTTAATAAATTGGATAGGCGTTATACACTATCTTTTAGCTTGGACGCCGTTACGCAAGATACTTATGAGAAAGTACGCGGAGCATATGAATTAGGCAAAATAGAGGAGAGAATAAATTATTTGATAAGAAACAGGGGAAACAGCGGTCCCCGTGTTGGCGTCAATTTTTCAGTAGAGGAAGACAATTATGCAGAAGTCAAGGATTTTCTTAACAAATGGAAATACAAAGTAGACGCGGTACGCATTAATACGGTGTTTGACTTTGATAAGAGAATACCGCCCCGGTTTCGAAAGGAAGAAGATGACAGAAATATAAAATGTGCATATTTAGATGAAGTGATGACTATAGATGCAGACGGGCAGGTTCGTACGTGCCAGTATGATGCTTTTGGAGACACGGCGCTGGGAAATGTATTTGAAGAAGGGATTTTGAACGTATGGAACGGAGAAAAAATATCTGAGCTTAGGCGAAGACAGGAACGCGGAGAATTAGAGACAGACAATTTCTGTTATGGTTGTGATGCATCGAAAGGGATGGATTTTAAAGAAATTGAAAGCGATGAGTTCCTAATCAAAAAGGCAAGCCAATCCATATATTATAATTACAGAGGAGAGATTGTATGATTCCGGTATGGAGTAACTTCCTGTTGGAAAAAGAAATAGAAAAATTCCAAAAAGCCGTTTCGGACAGAAACATTATGGAAGGTCCTGTCTTGAGAGAATTTCAGAATTGTTTGAAAGACATTTTAGACGTGAAATATGTAATCGGAACATCCAGCGGAAGCGCTGCGCTGGCACTGGCACTGATGGGGATTGGCATCGAGCCGGGAGATGAGGTAATCGTTCCTGATTTGACATTTATTGCTACCGCTAATGCGGCTTGTCTTTTAGGCGCTAAGGTAATCGTAGCACCGACAATGCCGGATGCAACGCTGCTGGATTATTACATGCTGGATGCTCTGATCAATGAAAGGACCAAAGCGATTATTACGGTGGATCTCAATGGAAGAATTTCATGCAGCAGAGAGCTAAAAGAAAGATATTCTTCTAAAGGGATCTACATCATTGATGATGCATGTCAGGCATTGATGTCCGGCAATCGGTATGGTAAAGCTGGAACGCAGTCGGATATCGGATGTTTTTCATTTGGCATAACGAAAACGGTATCGACGGTAAATGGCGGACTTGTAATAACCAATGATGATTATTTGTATGAACGAATGAAAATAATGAAGACGCAGGGAATGGAATCCGTGTTTGAGTCGGATACCTATACATATCCGGGGTTTAATTTTAAGCTGCCGGATGTGCTTGCAGCAATCGGTTTGGGACAATTGGAGCGTCTGGACGAGAAAATAGAACATATGAAAGAAATTGACGATATGTATCAAAGTGGGCTTTCACAAGTGGAAGGAATATCATTTTTAGCTCGGAAAGAGAATGAATTTTTATGGATGACAGATATTCTATGCGAAAACAGGGACAAGGTTCGTGCAGTACTAAAGGAGAACGGAGTCATAAGCAGACCGTTGGGAGCGCCTCTTCATACGGCGCCGTTTTTACATATGTCCGGGAACTATGAAGATTCTGTGGAAATGCAGAAGAAACTCTTGTATTTACCGAGTGGTCCGGATCAGGATTTAAAAAATATTGAATATGTCATTCAAGTATTGAAAACGCATGATGTGAGATAGGGGACAGTCGGGATGGGCGAATCGGCATTAGAATATTACAGAAAAAATGCAATCAGTACCGGTCATGGAGTGGATGCAGAGTGGGACAAACATATAGCCAGAAGAAGAAAATTGTATAGACAGCTGGGGATTCCGACACTCGCATTTAAGGGGAGCAATGTGCTGGAAATAGGACCGGGGGACGGACATAACGCCCTTCCGTTATTAACAGAGTGGCATGCCGCACATATAGATTTGCTGGAACCTAATGAGACAGCCAGAAGAGAACTGCAAGAGAAGTTTAGAAGAGAAAATGCACCTTCCGGCAGCTACACGGTATATCCGGTTGCTTTGGAGGAATACCAGACATCAAAAAAATATGACATTGTGATTGCGGAAGGATTTTTGCAGTATGAAGAGAATTGGCGCGAATGTCTTTCTATGATAGTTAAACTGACACATGAGGATTCCGTCGTGATTGTAACGTGCACGGATGAAATTTCTTATTATGTAGAAAAAATGAAAAGAGCTGTTATGCAATACATGGTAAGAGATGTGGAGGGGCATGAGAAGAAAATAAGAATATTGGCAGAAATTATGAAGCCGCAGTTAAGTATGCTTAAGGGAATGAGCAGGGCAGTAGAAGACTGGATTGAAGATCAGTTCTTTTATCCGATGGGATTCGAGCTTATGACTCTGGGAAAAGCTATAGATTATTATGGAAATCAATTTGATGTGCTTGGCGCATCACAGAATATTTTTGTCGATTATTCATGGTATAAAGATTTTGAGTATGATTATATAGCTTCTTACAGAAGGCAGTACGATGAGAAGAAGCATATGTTCTTAGTGGCTGGAGATGACCGGGAAGCGGTCAGAACGGCGGAGGAGAACAGGCGGTTAGAGGAAGCAGTAACATATGCAAATATAGCGGCAAGGAAAATAGAAGAAGAGCAAGGAAATATTTCAGAACTGGCAGAGGCTGTTATTGCCGTGACCGAAAGTACTGTGAATCCAATCATCATTGAGTTTAATTCGGAACTGATAGAAATTATAGAGAAACTTGAAAAGAAGGAAGTAGTGGACTGGACGAAATACGAGACATATATGAAATGTTTTGGAAAAGCGATACAGTATTTAAGCTTTATGAAGAAGTAAGACGTAAATCGAAAATTAGGTGATAAAATGCATTTCAGAAGTAAGATTTTATGCGAGAAACTTAACCAATATGCAAACATAATAATATATGGAACGGGTTATTTTGCACAGGAAATATACCCGCAACTCGTAAAATGTAACTTGAAAAATAAGATTCTTTGCTTTACACAGACAAAGGAGACTGGTGAAGCTTCGATAGATGACATACCGATTATCAGTATTGACAACATTAATTACGATAAAGCGGAATGCATTGTTCTCATAGCGGTGAGTAAACTATATGCGGATGAAGTAAAACAAACCTTATCGAAATATGATTATCCCAATATAATTTCATTGATTGATTATTATATTAGTTATAGTTGGTTGGAAACAGATTATTATTATTTGACTGCATTTGAAGAATATTGTGAATATATAGCAGACTGGCCTGTTAGAACGCAAAAAAGCAATTTGAATATTGATACGGTAATACAGGAGCTTTCAGATAGGGGAAAGAATGTTACCGAAAGAACAAATGACAATTTGATAGTATGGATATGTGGTCATTTATCGTCGAGGACAATTAAGATTGCAGGAACCCTGATAAGAAAAGGATATCGGATCGTCTTATTAAGTTATTTTGACGGGGCAAATCCATGGAATCTTGATGAAGTGCAGAAGTTCAATATACAGATATATCAATGTACATATGTAGCGGAGCTTCTATATTGGGCTTTACAGTATAATCCGTTGGTCTATTTTTTTGAACCAAGTTGGGGGGACTGCCGTTGGGCAGAGATTATGCTGAAACACAAGGAGCATTTCGGTAAGGTGGTACTTGCCCTGTATGATGTCATGAATGATGGATATACCGGAAGGACAGAAGAGGAGCTTGCAACAGAAAAATATGCTCTGGAGCATGCGGATGGAATTGTGTGGAGATGGTTTTCCAAAGAATATTTGGAACAAAAAGGTTTCAGATACCAAGGGAAGTCGATTCAATTTTTGGACTATTGCTATTATGAAAGCGGGAGTGATGGTTTCGGCGGGTCAGTTAAACCAGAGATTAAAATCTGTTTTGTCAGCGGCTATGGAGACGAATATGTAGAAGACGGATTGCGGGTGACAGGATATACTGATTGGGCAAGAGTCGGGGAGATATTGGAAAAAATCGGCAACAGAGCTGATTGTGAGTTTCACTTTTATGCCGGAGCATTACAGAATAATGAAAATGTGGAACGATGTGAACAATATGCGAAGCAGTATAAGAATTTTAAGTTCTTTTTGGGAACGGAACATGATGAGTTAATAAAAAGACTGAAAGAATATGATTATGGCTGCGAGATATGGATAAGCGGTAAAGAGCCGCCGAATGATATGCCCATGGGAGATTACTATGGAAGCATATACAATAATAGTGTCAGGAATGCCTATTTTGATTTTCTATCTGCCGGACTGCCGGTGATTACGACACAGGCTTCCAGAATGAGAGAGTTTCTTGAAGCGGATGATGCTATCATTCAGATGACTCTTTCTGATTTGGATGTAGATTATTTGATAGAACATAAACAATACTATAAACAAAAAGTGGCAGAGAAGAGACAAGAGTGGGATATTGATAACCAGATTCCAAGACTAATACAGTTTTTTAAAGAAATATGATGCATTTTGGAGGAAAGATATGATATTTCCAATGAGTGATAATTGGTGGATAGAAAGGGATAAGGCTTACTTTTGCGGAACGAGGCTTTCAGCGCTTTTTTGCGTGGATATGGAAAGCTTGCAATGTGAGCTGGTGGCATGGCTGCCGGAGAGTGATACGGTTGATTTCTTTGTACATCCTTACTGTATAAAGTATAAAGAATCTATTATCTGTCTGCCGGGGACGGGCAAGGAGATATGGAATTACGATATCAGGAAGGCAGCTTGGGAGAAAACAGAGATAGATAATGAAGGACAGCTTATTCTATCTATGGCATCATACAGACAGACAGATGGCAGAATATGGTTGCTAGAGTATGATACCGGGAAAATATTGCAGGTGGATTTAGATGAGAGAATCGTGGAGAAAGAGTATCATCTTCCACGGGATGGAAAAGAGATATATTACGGAGAGTATGTTCTTGTACATAATAAATTGTATACAACTGTAGGAAACAGAGTATATTGCATTGATACGAAGAGCGAAGACATTACAATATATGAGATCCCTGATGTTAAAGCGGGATTGTATACGATTTGTTATGATGGCGCCAATTTCTGGCTGGGAGGTTACTGCAAAGAGATTTATATCTGGAATCCGAAACAGGGACTTGTAAAGGCGCTTACGGAATTTCCGGAGAGATTCGGTGTTTACCATTTTCCCGGAGCGCCAGACATAGATTATAATGTTTTTTCCCATACGACAGAGGAGAATCCCTTTTTCGGATATTCCCTTTTTCTCGGGAAACACATATGGTTACTTCCGACCCAGTCAAATGGAGTTATCTATATTGACAAGGAAACTTATGAGATTCGTTTCTTAGAAATTGAAGATGAACAGGAGACTCAAGAAAGCTTAGAAAGAGATTATGCTAACAAATTCTTGTTTGAATATATCCGCGAGGACAGATATATAGGTATTTATTCCATACTAAATGAAAGAGTTTTTGAAATAGATACAGTTGCATTATGTGTAAACCATAGGGAATATGAACTGGGTGGCAAAACAATTCTGACATTAGGGGAGACTTTTGAGCAGTATGATGGCAGAAAGGTATTCGGAGAGAAAGCGGGTCAAGAACAAATTTATTTCAATGCATTGCTAAAAGCGAATAATGTGGCAGACAATACAACGATACAGAACATAGGCGAACAAATTTATCATACGTTGAATAAGTAACAAGGGAAAATCATATGTGCGGCATAGCAGGTATCATTAAGAAAAAGAATGATAAAGTAAATAGAGAAGAGATACAGATGATGAATGACGCCATGTCGCATCGCGGACCGGATGCGGAAGGTATTTATATAGATGATACGGTTGGTTTCGGGCACCGCAGACTGTCTATCGTAGATTTGTCGGAGGGCGGCAGGCAGCCTATGTTCAGCCATGACAGGAAGTATGTGCTGGTCTTTAATGGGGAGATTTACAATTATATAGAGTTAAAAGAGTATCTCAAGAAAAAAGGCGCCAAATTTGTGACAGAAACAGATACGGAAGTCATTATGGAAGCCTACCGTTTCTGGGGAATGAACTGTACGAAAAAGTTTAACGGCATGTGGAGTTTTGCATTATATGATACTGTGAAGCGGGTGGTGTTCTTTTCGCGCGACCGTTTCGGAGTAAAACCCTTATATATCTATGAATCGGAAGACGAGTTTATATTTGCTTCGGAAATCAAATGCATTACGGCAATCAGACCGGAACAAAAAATAGTCGATGAGACACAGATGGCCAGATATCTTGCCGGTTATCAGGAAGACATGGATGAGCATACCTTTTATAAAAACATTCAAAATTTTCGACCAAGTTATAGTATGCTGTATCAGCTTGATACAAATACAGTGGAATATCAAAAATATTGGGAGATCAATGTTCCGGAGTTTCAAAGGAAGTGGATATATGATAATCCATATCAAAAATTTCTCGAATTATTGCAAGATTCTATCAGAATACGTCTGCGCGCGGATGTGAAGGTGGGAGCAAGTTTATCGGGAGGATTGGATTCCAGTACCATCGTAGGAATTGTAACGAAAAAATTCCGTACGAAAATACATACATTTTCTTCTATCTATAAAGAAAAAAACTGTAATGAGAAAGAGTATATTGATTGTATGAATCAGTGTGCCGATACAATACCGCATTACATTTATCCGGACCGGTCAGACAATATTGTACAGGATATGCAGGAGATGCTCTATTATCATGACGGACCGTGTTTTAGTGCCAGTCCATATAGCGGCTATTGCGTATATAAAGGAGTAGGGAAACATGTAAAGGTCATGCTGGACGGACAGGGAGCAGACGAGCTGTTCGGAGGATATCTCTTTTTCTATAGGGCAAAGTTAAAAGAGGTGTTAAGGCAGAATGGCCGGATAGCGAAGATAAGAGCAGTTATATTGATTGCATCTATATGGAAAGTATACCCGGATATTGCAAGAAGTTTAGCAACCGAACTATTGAGAGAAACGCCCATGGACAAAAAATGGCGGCAATTAAAAAAGAGGATGAGGAGAAAAGAACAGACGCAGCAGCATACAAGATTAAAGTATCGAAAGAAATTTTCTGAAATTGACTTACAAATAGAAACGCAGGGAAATGATACTATCAGCAATGAATTGGATAAAGATCTTAATCTGCAGTTGCAATATAGGCTACTTCCAAGAATCCTGCATGACGTAGACCGTAACAGTATGGCTAGGTCGTTGGAAGTAAGGCTTCCCTTTCTGGACTATAGATTAGTGGAGTTTTCCTATACATTATCGGACGAAGATAAGATACGAGGCAGCTACACGAAATATATTATGCGGAAGAGCTGTAAAAAGTATTTGCCGACAAAAATCTGTAACAGGAGAAATAAGATGGGGTTCCCGGCACCGTTTGATAAATGGTTAAGAGATGAACGGTTTCAAGGCGAAATAAAAAAATATCTGGATGCATTTAAAGATAGAAATATCGTAGATGCCCATTCACTGGAACGATGCTATCAGGCACATATGGCAGATAAAGAAAACCGGGAAGAGGAGCTTTTCCGGTTTATGATGTTGGAAATGTGGCTGCAGAAGGAAATTGATACGGAACATAAGAAGTGGGTTTACGAAGCCGGATAGGAGAACGAATGTCTGTTATATCGATTGTAATGCCTATATATAATACAGAAAAATATTTGGAAGAAACCATGACATGTATTACGGAACAAACAATGCGTGACATAGAAATCATTTGTATTAATGATGCGTCTACGGATAACTCTTTGCAAATTCTTGAAAACTTGGCGGATAAAGACTGTCGGATTAAAATCATCAATAACAGCAGCAATCAGGGAGCGGCAGCCGCCAGAAATATAGGACTTGGCGAAGCGCAGGGCAAATACATTTGTTTTCTGGATGCGGATGATATATTTGAAAAAGATATGATTGAAAAGGAGTATGATGCAATTTGCAGATACGATGCAGATATCGCTGTCGTACATTCTGCGCATTTCAAAGAAGATCCCCGGGAGTGGAACGCATGGGAATTTCCATGGGAAGAGCAATGTGTATCTATGGAGAACAACAATACCGGACAAAACCTGATATGCGCATGGGAAGTGGCGCCTTGGAACAAGATGTACAAAAGGCAGTTCCTTGAGCGGTATCGGTTGTCATATCAGAACTTAAAATCTTCCAATGACGTTTATGTTGGCGTAATGGCGGTATTGCTGGCAGAAAAGATTGCGTTGGTCGGGAGTGACAGACCGTTAATATTATACAGAACGGGGACCGACACACAGATTTCATCCAAGCTCGTTCCGATGAATACTTATCTTGCGTTTGAGGCAATCCACGATTCTATGATTAAGTGGAATATATGGGACAAGTACTTTGAATCCTTTTTTTCTTTCTTTTATTATGGAATGCGTGGACAGATTAAGAGTTGTACAAATGAGACAGAGAGCAGGCGGGCTTATGAGTATATCGCGCAGGAAGGACTGCGCAGGTTAGGCCTTTTCGAGATACCCAAGAATAGATTTGAGGATAAACGGCTGCATGACAGATTATGCAATTATATATCCGGTTCATATGAAAGCGGCTGGTTTCGGACGTAGGAGGTGGTTATGAAAGTATTATACATATCTCATGATGCAAGACTCTACGGTGCGCCGAAATCCCTGTTAGAATGCGTCAGAGGCATTAAAAAGAAAGGAATAGAGCCGATTGTTGTTATGCCGTCTGCAGGCGGACTGCAAATGGAACTGGATAGGAGTAAAATTGAAAATGTGATCATCCCCTATTATAGCTGTGTATATCTTGGCGAGTATCGAGCCAAGGATTATGCGAAGTATATTTGGACGAACTATAAAGCGGTCATCCGTATTATGAGGTTAATAAGAAAGGAACGGATAGAACTTGTTCATACCAACAGCTTAGCAGTCAGCGTAGGAGCAGTTGCAGCGTATCTTATGAAGATTCCTCATGTATGGCATTTCAGGGAATATTTGAAAGAAGATTTTGGTTTTAAAAGGCTGAATGAGGGAACCGTTCGTAAACTGGTGCGGAATAGTAAGTGCTGTATTGCGATCGCGGAGGGGATTGAGAGGAAATACCGCGAAGAATATGGTATCAAGCCCGTACGATTATATGACGGTATTGAATGCGAGTCGTATGAGTATCCGGTTGATTTAGAAGAGAATGTCAAAGAAACGCCGGAACTGCTTATAGCCGGAGCCATATCCGAGGGAAAGGGGCAGTGGGATGCTGTTCGGGC
Source organism: Lachnospiraceae bacterium (assembly GCA_009774585.1). GTDB lineage: Bacteria > Bacillota > Clostridia > Lachnospirales > Lachnospiraceae > UBA3282. The sequence goes on along the minus strand of VSOA01000007.1, from coordinate 9,336 downwards.
GGTTGAGATATTGGTGAATAGAGGGCGTGAGGTTCATCTTAGCATAGTAGGCAATGGGGCGCCGGCAATGTTGAAAGCGCTTAAAAGGTATGTGAGAAGGAAAAATTTAACAGAATATATTACAATCCGGCCTTTTACAAGCAAACTGCAGAAATTAAGGATTCAAAGTACGATTGTATTGGTGTGTTCGAAGATGGAAGCGCTCGGAAGAGTTACGGCTGAGGCGATGCTTGCAGGGAAAATTGTTATAGGAACCGATACCGGAGGTACGCTGGAACTTATTGGTAAGAACGAGGAAAGAGGATATCTGTACCGGTATGATCATCCGGAGGAGCTTGCAAAAAAGATAGAATATGTTCTGTTAAACAGGCAGGAAGTTATAAAAAAGGAGAAACAAGCACAGCTGTTTATAAAGAATCTGACTGATATGGATCATTATACAGATAGGATGCTGCAAATATATAAGAAAGCGGTAATAAAGTAACTGGGGAACAGGAGGTTTGGCTATACCACATATGAATCAGATACATGAAATGAAAAGTTTGCAAGGCTGCCTTGAAAAAAAAGAAAAATATTATATTATTATCTGGGGCGCAGGGGACACTGCAAGAGAAACATTGAAATATCAAAGCGATACAGTAGAAGTATTGGGATTTCTGGATAATAACCCCGATATCAAGGAGTTTGAAGGATTTCGGGCTCTGGAAAAAAGCATAGTATATAATGGTGACTATGATTTTATAGTCATTTGTTCCCGCTCGCATGAGGAAATATATGAGCAATTGCTTGAAATGGGTGTGCAAAGCGAAAGGATATTAATCAACCCTATACATAAGGCACAGATTTATTTTATTTATCAGTCGGATTTTTTTGCAAGAAAATGGAATGCGTTAGCAAAGCGCCGAAAGATAGAAATATATATATCTGGCATTTCTTATCATAATGATGGAATTCAAGATTCGGTTTTCGCGGCTCAAATAGGTAAAGAGGCTTTTAACCTTGCGAATCGAGGGCAGGATATATTCTATGATTATCAAATAGCGAAACTGTTGGATCGTGAGAAGTTATTGAAAGATACAACACACTATATAATAGGATTATGTTATTACAGCTTTGACTACGATTTGTCACGAACAGGAAACGGGTGGGAGATTATAAGGTACTACCCATATATTACGGATTCGCATAATCTGATATCGGACGATACTTTTGAAGCCTTTGTCCATGACACCAAAGAATATATGGAGAAGAATGAAATATATTATCGCTTATTTGATAAAACCCCGGTGCATGTTGTCAGCGATGAGCAGGGGCAGAAAGAAGCAAAAATAGATTTTAAGAAGAATAATCCGCTTACGGTATGGGAGAATAAAGTGATTCTCAAGCAGTTTTTATCTTTTTTGATTGATAGGGCAATCAAACCGATTATTGTTATCATGCCGGCGATTGAGGGATATGTCAAAGGATGTCCGCAGGCGATGAAGCAACGATTCTATGATTCATTGGAAGAATGCACGGCAGGACTGGATATACAGGTGCTTGATTATTTCGGAAGATATTACACAGATTCGTCTGAGTATTATCATGTATCACACTTTAACAGGCAGGGCGCCGAAAAGTTTACGAAGAAACTGATTCAGGACATTATTTGGTAAAAGAAATGAGAAAAGGAAAAGTGATGAAACCTAAAATCATAGCGTTCTATTTACCGCAATTTCATACAACGCCTGAGAACGATAAATGGTGGGGAGAAGGATTTACTGACTGGGTAAGTGCGAGAAATGCAGAGCGGCTTTTTCCGGGACATTACCAGCCGAGATTACCGGCACATAGCAATTACTATAATTTATTAGACAAGAAGACGATGAGCCGACAAGCGGAATTGGCTAAAAAAGCAGGTATTTATGGATTCTGTATTTATCATTATTGGTTTGGAAATGATAAGAAGCTTTTGGAAAAACCTGCAGAGAATCTTTTGCAATGGAAAGATATTGATATGAATTATTGTTTTTCTTGGGCGAATGAGTCGTGGGTCCGGTCATGGAGCAAGTTTGACGGCAATTCTTGGATGGTAACTGAGGACAATAAGGAACTAAATCAAGGAATGTTGGTACAGCAGGAATATGGCGATGAAAAGGAATGGAAAAAACATTTTGAGTATTTATTACCCTTTTTTCGTGACCAGAGATATATTAAGAAAGATAATAAACCGGTTTTTGTCATTTATAAACCTGAAAATATTAAACGTATACGACTGATCGTTCAATATTGGAATCTATTAGCAAGGGAGCAAGGATTTGACGGTATCTATTTTATAGGAACCAATGATCCGAAATGGAAGAAAGACGGACTGAATGCGGAACTGCTTTACGAACCGCAATATACTTTTGGAGACAGACCTTCTGCCTTAATGATGAAAATGCAGAAAGTATTGAAAAGAAATAATATTCATTTTCTACAGCTTTATTCTTACGACAAGTTCTGGAAGAAAATACTAAATAGAAAAATTAAAGAAAAAACATATCGAGGCGGGTTTGTAGATTACGATGATACGCCACGAAAAGGAGTTGACGGGATAGTCGTAAACGGAATGACGCCCCGTAAATTTGGAAACTATTTTAGACAGCTATATAATAAGGCGGCAGACAGAGGAGACGAGTATGTATTTTTGAATGCATGGAACGAATGGGGAGAAGGCGCATATTTAGAACCTGATCAAAGATATGGAATGAGATGTTTATGGGAACTTAGGCAAATTGTAAAGGAGAGTATAAAGACTTCAGACAGAAAGAGAGAAGAAGATGCAACCTAAAGTAATAGCATTTTATTTACCGCAATTTCATAGAATCCCTGAAAACGATAAATGGTGGGGCAAAGGTTTTACTGATTGGGTAAGCTCGAAAAATGCCAGACCACTTTTTCCCGGTCATAATCAGCCCAGAATACCGGCACATGAGAATTATTACAACTTATTAGATAAAGAAACGATATGCTGGCAGGCAGAACTTGCCCGTAAAGCAGGCGTCTACGGATTTTGCATTTATCACTATTGGTTTGGGAATCATAAGCAGCTTTTGGAGAAGCCGGCGGAAAATCTTTTGCAATGGAAAGACATTGACATCAATTATTGTTTTTCATGGGTCAATGAGTCATGGATATATTCGTGGAGTAAATACAAAGGAGGAGCGTGGCTTTATACCAATGTAAAAGGAAATGCTGAGGCACAGGGGCTGCTGGTAAAACAAGAATACGGGGATGAGAACGAATGGAAAAGGCATTTCGAATACTTGCTGCCTTTTTTTAAAGACGATAGATATATTAAAAAAGATAATAAGCCGGTTTTTGTTATCTATAAACCCGAAAATATGAAACATATTAGGAAAATGGTACAATTATGGAATCAATTAGCACAGGAGCAGGGATTTGCCGGCATTTATTTTATTGGAACCAATGATACGAGATGGAAGACGAGAAATATGGACGCGGGAATGATATATGAGCCCGGGTATAGTCTTCATGAAAACGCTGATCATATTGCGTATGCCAAAAAAATGAATGACGTATTGAAGAAGATTCATATTGAAATTCCACGCATATATCTTTATGACAGTTTTTGGAAGAGAATATTAAGCAGACAAAGCAAAAAAGGCATGTATTATGGCGGGCTTGTGGATTTTGATAATACACCGCGAAGAGGGAAACTAGGATATGTAGTGTGGGGAATGACGCCCTATAAATTTGGAAAATATTTCCGATGTTTATATCAGAAAGCCGTGGACAGGGGCGACGAGTACATATTTTTGAATGCATGGAACGAATGGGGAGAAGGCGCGTACTTGGAGCCGGATTCAAAGTATGGAGTAAAATGTCTACAGGAACTTAGGAGAGGATTAAGATGATGCAGGGCAGCCGGTATGAAGAAGGCATGATCAGTGTTATTATTCCGGTATATAATGTGGAGCCATATTTGAGAAAGTGTTTAGATTCTGTTATTTGTCAAACGTATCGGAATTTAGATATTATTGTTGTCGATGATGGCTCAACAGATGATAGCGGACAAATATGTGACGAGTATCAGAACATGGATGACAGGATAAGAGTTTTTCACAAAAAGAATGAAGGATTATCATCAGCAAGAAATTTGGGGTTACAGTATGTAAAAGGTGAATACATAGGATTTGTTGATAGTGATGACTTTATAGATGAAGATATGTATGAAAGTATGCTGCACGAAATGAAAGAAGATGTAGACATAGTAATATGTGGGAGACGCATATGTTTTCCGAAAGAAATGCATCAGAAAAGTAAAGCAGCGTTTTGCGCGCCTAAATGTATTAAGATGGATAACGCAACTGCCATGGAGAAGTTTCTGCAGAATAGAAATATCTCTATGGCAGTTTGGGATAAAGTTTATCGGAGTGCGCTATTTAAGGAGGTCACGTTTCCGTATAAAAGAGTATGTGAGGATATTCCCGTAACATATAAACTGATAGCAAAAAGTAGGAATATTGTACATCTTGGGAAGCCAAAATACAATAATTTTCATAGAAACGGGAGCATTTCCAGACAGGAATTTTATTACAGGCTGGTTGACTATGCAGTTTTTGCAGGGCAAGTATGCAAAAACGTAGCAATAGAATATCCGCAGCTGCTTATGCAGGCTGAGGCATTATACATTATATGTGCGCTTGTCACTCTAAAAAAGATTCAAGCATGTCAGAATAGAAGTTCGTATACAGATATGGAAAAGAGAATTCTGAAAGCGTTTTGGAACATGTACCTTCGCATTTTGCAAAATCCCTATATTTTATCCGGAAAAAAACGGGAAATATTAAAGTGCTTACTGGAGAGGAATAAAAAATGGTAGTTCTGTTTGTATCGCCTAATTATGAGCAAAAGGGCGAATTGCCAAAGGGCGGTGTCAGTATGTATATACGAAGAGTTGCCGGAGTGCTAAAAGAACTTGGGCATACGCCGGTTATTCTCTCATCCGGTACACAAGACATGCATTATTGGGAAAACGGTATAGAAATCTTTTTTGTACGCTGCCCAAGTCTTAATCTGAAAGTAAAAGAGTTCAACATGGTGGCAGGTATTTTCTGTAGCAGTTTTGCCGTTAACAGAAAAATTTCTGAACTTATCAGTACAAGAAAAATAGATATTATCCAGTTTTCTTCTATACGCAGTTGGCCGCTCTTTTACTATGGGAAAGTACCCGCTATTATGAGATTATCCAGTTACGATAAGCTATATTATAGAGATTATCCGAATAAAAGGGTAGTATATATTCAAGCTTTCCTGCAACGCCTTGCAGCCAGAAGATGCGTAACAGTGTTTGCGCCAAGTAATGTCCATGCCAATGCGTTTGCCAAAGATATTCATAGAAAGGTATCTGTAATTGAATCACCATTTTGGAATGAGTGCAGCAAATATGACGATAGTGTATATCAAAAAAGATTAAAAGACAAAAAATATGTTCTTTATTTTGGACGCTTAACAGTTACAAAGGGAATATTGGTAATTGCAGAAATATTAGAAAAGTTCCTAAAGACACATCCGGATTATCATTTTGTCTGCTGCGGTATTGAACAAAAGGGGTATAAAGAAAATTTGATACGGGTTTTAGAAAGCGGCGCCGGAAAGTATAAGGAACGATTTATATACATCAAAGCCCTTTCGCATACTTTCCTATATCCGATTATTAAGAGGGCGGACTTTGTTATTTGCCCGTCATTAAGTGAAAACTTTGCTAACGCATGCATGGAAGCAATGTATTTTGAAAGAGTAGTGATTGGGACCGATGGCGCAAGCTATGAGCAACTAATTGACGACGGAAAAAGCGGATTGTTGTGCATCCCGGGAGATTCAGAGAGTTTATTGCGCAAAATGAACCAAGCGGCAGCAATGAGTGAAGCACAAAAGGTAGAAATAGGTCAAAGAGCGAAGAAGCGGATTGATAGATTAGCACCAGAGGTTATGGTTAAGAAACTGATGAGACTTTATCAATATGTCATTGATTATACGAGCTGATGCGGAGGACGTTTCAGCAACAGCAATGAGATAATCGCAATACATTACGTCCCGCACCGCAGCATTGTGCATAAATCATCCGTAAGACCCCATATACCGCAGACAGTACTTTGCGATAACCTGCGATAAATCGGCAGCTGCACATTCTCAAAAGTAGCGATGATAATTTCGTCAGCAGAAGCTAAATCATATTCTTGCACGGAATATACCGGAATCCCCATGATGAGGTCGGGATTATCCGCTTTATCAGACACTACAATGCAGAGTATCTTATCCGGATTATCATTGTGCTTTGCAAGATATTGTATCAGCGCAAGACATACTTGCCCGGCGCCATACAGAATGATTTTGTTTGCATTGGTATAGAGTTTGGTCAAGGCAGGGAGGTTTTTCAACCGATGTTCATCCGGAAATTTGATATCTTGAGATTCATAGAGGAGTTTGGCGGCAGGAGCACTTAAGACGCTTTCATCCAGTTCACTCCAAATAATGTTTTGGAGAAACGCTTCTAACACATCAGCAACTTCTTTTTGCTGTGACATGTCAAGCTTATCATACTTTCCGGCTAAGCTGTTAAATTCATGTGCCAGAACTTTCTTCCTAAGTTCGCACGGCATATCCGATATCATTTCTTTTATGATTTGATAGGATTTAATAAGGCATATGAAGTTGTCGTCCCTGATGCCCATTAGGGATTCTTTATTATTCATCTGGTAACATACCATATAGCAGTCGCAGATAACGATTCTGTTTGTATGCATGATTACGTCCATATAGAAGGAACGGTCGTTGACGCATTTAAGGGAGTTAAACCTTATATTATACTCGTTCAGGTAGCTTCTTTTTACAAAACTCGTCCACGGAGCTCTTGCGGTTTTTAGGAGGACGTCCTGACAATCGATTAAGGAGCATACTTTTCCGTAAATATTCTCGGGGAATCCGGACATAGAAAAATAATTATTTTCCGACAGAATACCGGATTGCATATCGAAAGTCTTGCTGCGCGTTTTGACATAGTCTGCGGAAGCTGCTTTGGCAGTCTCATAGACCTTTGCATATGCGCCGGGCAGAACATAGTCGTCTGCGTCCATGAAATGAACGTATTCACCGGTTGCGATGGTCAAACCGTTATTTCGTGCGGCTCCTGCATAGCGGTTTGGCTGTGCTAATACATGGATATTGCTGTGTGCTTTTTCATATTTTCTGAGTATTTCTAATGAACTGTCTGTGGAACCGTCATCTACGCAGATAATTTCCTGTTCTTCAATGCCTTGGCTTAATATACTGTCCAAACAGCGGCTTATGTATTTTGCGGCGTTGTATACCGGAATGATTGTGCTTATTTTCAACATTATTAGATCCCCATATATTTTATGTAATAGGAAATTGCAGCAGCGCTATTCAAAGAAAACCGTATATCTGTTTCCCAAGGCATGGCATTCAGTTTGATAGCGCAAGTATTTCTGCGTCCAGAAATTTAAAATACTGTTTTTGTCAATCGGAACGCCATCTTTGTGTGATTGGAATTTGCTTGGGTCATTTTGGTCAATAGATGTTATGTTATATTTCTCCGGACTGTCGTACATATCTGTGTTACGTTCTAAACGAAACGCGCCGACCGAAAAAGCATTCATATGATCTTGCATCTGTTTCACATCTTCCAAATCACCCTGTGCCTCTTCCAATGTTTCGGACGGAAGATTGCACAATAACCATGCATAAGTTTTGATGCCGCATTTATGAAATAATTCCAGACAATACTTTGACGTGTCTGCAGTAATTCCCTTCTTTATAAAGTTAAGCAGTCTCTGGTTGAAACTTTCCACGCCGAACATAACCATTTCACAGCCGTTGTTATGTGCTCTTCTTAATAGCTCCTCATCATACTGACGGCTGACTCTGGAATAGTAGAACCATTTCATATCTTTGAATTCCGGGTGTTTATCCATTTCCTCAATCATATCTTTGAAACAATCCGGGCGGACTGCTTCGTCTACGAATTGAAAGCAAGCGTTCTTATATTTGGCGGATAAAGATAATAAATCGTTCACAACAACATCCATTTGTTTGGTGCGGTAATTATGTCTGTATTTTTCATTATGATTGCAGAAAGCACAGTATCCGTAATGGCATCCTCTCGAGGTCTGATAGGGCAGGATGAGTTTCGGCGACAGATATAAATCCAGATTCAAGCCGTCATAATCAGGTGCTGGAAGTCTTGTTACATCTTCGACGATTTGTTCCGAATATCGGATTTTATCATCGGAATCTATGAACATTAAATTGGGAACGGTATTTATGTCTGCCTTGCCATCAAAGTAACGCATAAGACCGACAAGGGCGGTCTCGCCTTCTCCGACAATAATATAATCAAAATATTTTTTGATATCCGCTTTATGAGGGTAGGAACTGTTGGCAAATAAATCTGCGCAGCTTCCACCCAAAATAATTTTGGCGTCCGGTCGGCACTTTTTAACCAATTCCGCCAAGATACAGCCGGGAATAAACTGGCAAGTACTGGTAATGGAGATACCGACGACATTAGGGATATCGGTGAATATTTGTTTGAGTTCTTCTGTACACAGAGTGTCGAGCATATTCCGCGAATACCACCTGTTAATTGCGGAGTCCAGATTTTTACACTTGTCAAAATCTATATTTGTTAAGTCAAAGAAATAAATACGGGAGTAAAATGCTTCCAAGACTCTCTTCTGTACGGCGTTTAACTCAAAATATCTATCTTTTACCAGAGACACATCAAATTCTTTCGTTTGAAAAAACCACATATCATTCTTATATTCTTCATATGAGGAATATACGTTACCATTGTAATTTTTGAAGGTATTGTTATAAAAAGACTTTGTTAAACACTGTTCGGCGGATTCTTTCCATTTTTCACGAATCAGATTATGTATACAATGAATGCCGATGTCGTATTGAGCCACGCTATAACCATGTTGCTTTAATTCGGCAGCAAGGCAGGGAACCGCGCTGAACGGCGAATGAAAATCCCAATACGGAGGGGACAGAAACAGAATGTCCTTTTGGGGCTGCCCGCTCTTATGCTTGGAATAAGAATATATGTATTCCTTCAGTTCAGGTGTTTCCAAACGGTTTAAATCTTCGTTTAATTGATTTTCAAAATCATTTGATAACAGTACAAAATGAGTGATATTTTGCTGCTGAAGATATGCTGCAATTTCTTTTTGAGGGGATCCGACGACAGCAAGTAAAATTGGGTTGGCAGGGTCAATCTCATTTGCGTTAAATTTTGTGGCGCTTATGCCGAATAATGTTTTGCCCCCC
>VSOA01000070.1 GCA_009774585.1 Lachnospiraceae bacterium | reverse complement strand
TCGTCGAGCGCTAATGACTCATAGTTTTCTCTCATAAATTCGTCCTGTATTTTAATAAATAATCTATATACATTCTTCCGTATACAATCTTTCGTCTAGGGATTTTATTACCTGATGTGTCAATCGAAATGATCTATTGTCATTATTGCACATTATACACTACCTTTTATAAAATAGGAAGTACTATTTTTTAATATTGCGCAGAAATTACAAATAATATATAATGTACACGCTGGCAATGAGCCGTGCCAAACTGTAAGATGGCAAAATGGCTGCTTGCTGACAATTTGGACAGATGACACTCTGTGCAGCAAATCACGCTTATCCACATACTAAATCATGATTTAAGAATCGAGGTAGCCCATGACAACGAACGAAAAAGCACTGAAATTACACGAAGAATGGCACGGCAAGCTTGAAACCGTCTCCAAGACTCCCGTGAAGACGAGAGAAGACTTGTCTCTCGCTTATACACCGGGTGTGGCGGAGCCTTGTAAGGTAATTGCGCAGGATCGGGAAGCCGCCTACACATACACATGGAAATCCAACACCGTCGCAGTCGTATCTGACGGAAGCGCTGTGCTCGGTCTGGGCAACATCGGTCCCTACGCCGCGATGCCGGTCATGGAAGGAAAGGCTGTATTATTCAAGGAATTCGGTGGTGTCAACGCTGTTCCGATCTGCCTTGATACGCAGGACACAGAAGAAATCATCAAAGCGGTCACATACCTTGCTCCCGGCTTCGGCGGCATTAATTTAGAGGATATCAGCGCTCCCCGCTGTTTTGAAATCGAGGAACGCTTAAAAGAAATCTTAAATATACCTGTTTTCCATGACGACCAGCACGGAACAGCCATTGTTGTGCTCGCCGGCATTATCAACGCCCTAAAAGTTGTCGGAAAACAGAAAGAGAATTGTAAAGTAGTAGTAAATGGCGCCGGAAGCGCCGGTGTTGCCATCACAAAGCTTTTATTAAATTACGGTTTAACCAACATTATCATGTGTGATAAGGTCGGTATCATAGGTAAAAATACCGAAGGTCTAAACTACATGCAGAAAAAAATGTCTGAGATGACGAATCCGCATAATGAAAGCGGTTCTCTCGCCGATGCATTAAGAGGCGCAGACATTTTCATCGGAGTATCTGCTCCCAATATCGTATCACCTGATATGGTATCTTCCATGAACAAGGATTCCATTTTGTTTGCCATGGCAAACCCGGTTCCGGAGATTATGCCTGATATCGCAAAAGCGGCCGGCGCACGGGTTGTCGGTACGGGACGTTCCGATTTCCCCAATCAAATCAACAACGTGGTAGCGTTCCCCGGCATTTTCAAGGGCGCATTGGAAGGACGTGCAGTACAGATTACAGAAGAAATGAAACTGGCTGCCGCTTACGCCATCGCAGGACTTGTTCCGGACGAAGAATTAAATGAAAACAACATTATGCCCGAAGCCTTCGACCCGAAGGTTGCACAAGTCGTTGCCGATGCTGTAAAATCACACATTAAATAGAATACAGGTGTTGTTAAACGAAAATCGAGTGTAACATGGAACAAAATGACTGGCGGGGTAAGCCCTATTACTCTTTAGACGCGTATCTAAAAAATACATATGGCAGGAAACTGTATAAGATTGCAATTGATGCCGGTTTCACATGTCCGAACCGTGACGGTACTCTGGGCGTTAACGGATGTATCTTCTGCAGTGCCGGCGGTAGCGGGGATTTTGCGGTCAAGTGGTCCGATTACTCTCCCGCCGCAGAACAGCCTACCGCAGATAACCCCTGTTTTATTGCTTATTTTCAGGCATACACCAATACATACGGTCCCGTTCCCCTTCTCCGCGCCCTTTATACGGAAGCATTGGACAAGCCTTATGTCGCCGGTATTTCTATCGCGACAAGACCGGATTGTATCTCTGAAGAGATTGCTGCGATGCTGAATCATCTTGCGGAAGAATATTCTGACAAATTCATCTGGATTGAGTTAGGTCTTCAGACCATGCATGACAAAACTGCTGATTTCATAAGGCGCGGCTATCCGTTATCAGTATATGAGCAATGTCTGACCTTGCTTCAGCAAAAGCATATACCCGTCGTTACCCATATCATTATCGGATTACCGTCAGAGACAAAAGAACACGTGTTATCAACTATTGAATATTTAAATCATATTGGAACATGGGGTGTTAAATTGCAGCTTCTTCACGTTCTGCAAGGCACTGAACTGGCGGCACTCTATGAGCAGAAGGCATACTGCCCTCTCTCCCAAGATGATTACATTGATATTGTTATTGATTGTCTGGAGCATCTTTCACCGGACGTTGTTGTCCATCGTCTCACCGGAGACGGACCAAAGAATCTGCTGCTGGCTCCCCTCTGGAGCCTGAACAAACGTGGCGTCTTAAACACACTGCACCACACCATGAAACTTCGCGGCGCCCGGCAGGGACGCCTGACAGAAAGGCGGCATTCATGACGCAAGACCCGTTAACTCTATACAAATTAATCGTTCTTTATATGCTTGGCAAGGCTGCTTTTCCTCTGACCAAAGCGCAAGTCGGTAATTTTATCTTGGAAAAGGAATATACCAATTACCTGACATTGCAGCAGGTAATTGCGGAACTGATCGACGCCGATTTAATCGATGCCAAATCGAGCCGTAACCGCACGCTGCTTGCAATCACGGATGAGGGCAGGGAGACGCTCTCCTTCTTCGAAAACCGGATTAACGATTCTATCAAAAAGGACATCGGCGATTTCTTCTCCGACAATGAAATGGAAATGCGCAACGAAGTATCCATTCTGTCCGATTATTACAAGGCTGTTTCCGGTGAATATGAGGCGCATATGCTGGCGAAAGAAAAAGGGGTCAAGATTTTGGAAATCACTCTGTCCGTCCCTGACGAAGACACCGCCTCCGCTATATGCGCCAATTGGCAGAATAAGAATCAGGATATCTATCAATATATCATAAAACAATTATTCTAATTGTTTACAATTATTCTAATTGTTTACAATTATTCTAATTGTTTACAATTATTCTAATGTTTCGATATCACTTCGCCCCAGCTGCTTATTCCGATTACCCGCAGGGCAAAATCCGTATATGTGGCGGACTCCGGCGTGTCTACATACTTAAATGCATTGTAGATTGATTTACGCCCTCCGCCCAGCGTATTAATGCCGAGCGCCAGTCCCTGCGCCACTTCTGACGAGGCGTCCGTCTGACGGGAAAAGAGCATACTGTCAATATATTGATTAGATTCGATCACTTTATATGCATACACAAACGATGCCGCCTGTAAATCCTGTCCCGATGAGGACGTATATCCCATCTCGCTCAAAATCACATGCCTTACTTCTCCCGACTCTGTCAGATATTCCGGTTTTTGCAGATAATCCGTCAGAACATGTATGTTCTTGATGGTAATGACCGGCGTCGTTTCCGAGTTCAACACATAGGATCCTGCTCTTCCGCTTGTACTCCACGCTTTTGCACTGGTCAGCGGATAATTATAAGGATGCTGCGCAACGCCCCAGTCAATATTGCCTCCCGCCGTGATATTTCTGTTAAACTCATCCAGAATTTCCTTCGAACTGTACCCGTTACTGGAATACAAGCTCTTACCCCACTGCTGGTCCAGTGAAATATAAACTCTTGCATTACCGTTCACGCTTAAAATCGAGTTATAGAAAATGCGGAATGCTTTCGCATACTCTTCCACATAGCTTGCAGTGTCCATATATTCGATATAATTCCACTCGCTTCTGGCATTGATTTCATTTCCGATTACCCAGTTCATCACCTTGCCGTGTCCGCTGCCCGAATAGCGCTCCGCCAGAAAGGTAGCGATTGCCGCAATATATTCCGTACCGTCCTCATCCGTGGCATTGAACGCATAGTACGGCGCACGTCCGCCTGACCGCGCTTTCGGATGAATCAGCTGCATATAACCGGGATGAATGTCATTGAGTATAATCGCCGTCGTGGTAATCCCTTTGTTGGTCAACGTAGAGAATATATAGTCGTACTCTGCTATGATCTGTCCGTTAAAAGCATAGCTTCGCCCGTTATAACTATAGTATACCGTCGGATAATATGCATTGCTTGTATTGCCTAATATTCTGCTTAGAGGAATATTGTACGCCGCATGTCGGACGCCCAAATCATCTAATTCTGAACCACTCAGTTTCTCCGGATCCACCAACAGCCCCTTCTTGGACGTCGTGTTTCCAAACGACGGACTGTATCTTGCTATCGCCTCCGGATTCGTGATAAAGCGGGGCTTACTGATGGGCAGAAACTCACCGTCCTTCTTCACCGCCACGACAAATTTAGAACAGAGTCTGGAACTTGCACTGTTGTAATTCAGATTAACCGAAAAAGTCAAATCCACATCTTTCTGCTCTTCAATGATATATTCATCACTTCGAAGCGCAGTGTCATACATCTTTTCCTCAAAAAGATAGTAATATCCGTCGTCGCTGATCGCCAGACCTTCCGCCGACATCGTGACGTCCACCTTGCCGGTTTCCGTATTAATCTTACAGCTTTCTATCGTAATAAAATCCGCCGAATTCTCCGCCGTCAACTCGATTTCCGGCGGTCTGCTGTGTACACCGTCTATAAGAAATTTTGCTGCATCCACCAACGCTTTGGAAGTTTCCTTGCCCGCATTCTCACGCACATGGTCTTTTCTCCTCTGCGTCAGGCTGTACTCCGCAAGTCCGACCGCTTCCGTATGTACCATCGCTTCAATCGCCGCACTCTCATTCGCTTGTATCGTCAGATAATGTCTGATTCCGAAGAAGCTTCCGGTTCCTGCCACCACAAGAACTGCCGCTGCTGTACCAATGATCGCAAGAAGCTTCTTCCTTTTTCTGTCCCTAATCTCTTTCGGCTCTTCCGGCTTCTGCTCGATCGTGTAAGTCTCTTCCACCGTAATCGTGCGCTCCACATCGCCCTGCTCGTTAAGCGTCACTGATTCTTCCATTTTTACAGACTCTTCCAGAACCCTGCCCTTCTTTTTCTCGGCTTTGATTCTCGCCTTCTCTTCTTTCAGCTGTCTTTTCACGCGTTGTTTTTTCGCCTTGGCTTTTCTTTTATTCTCAGCTACTTTTGCTTTATCTATAACACGTTTTTTCTTCTTTTTCTTCTGATTACCCGTAGAGTCCATCTTATTATTTGCTGTCATATGATGCTTCTTCCTTTATCCGTTTCATATGCTCTTTAATCTTCGCTTCGTACCCGTTTCCTGTAGGTTGATAGAACTCTTTGCCGTTTAATTCATAGGGCAGATATTGCTGTTCTACATAGTGGTTCGGATAATCATGCGCGTATTTATAACCGGTTCCGTGCCCCAATTTTGCCGCTCCTTTGTAATGAGCATCCTGCAAATGCGTGGGAATCGGCAGATTGCCCGTCTGTTTCACTGCCTCCATCGCCTGAAATACCGCTTCGCATGAGGCGTTACTCTTAGGAGCGCACGCTACATAAGACGCCGCCTGAGACAAAATAATCTGTGCCTCCGGCATACCTACTCTCTCCACCGCCAGCGACGCACTGACTGCAACATTTAACGCCATAGGGTCTGCATTGCCTACATCCTCGGATGCACAGATCATAATCCGCCTCGCAATAAAAGTCACACTCTCGCCCGCATACAGCATCCTGCTCAGATAGTAGACCGCCGCATCCGGATCGGATCCTCTCATACTCTTGATAAAAGCAGAAATCGTGTCATAATGGCTGTCCCCCGATTTGTCATATCGTAACACGCGTTTCTGAATACATTCCTGCGCCACATCCAATGTGATATGTATTTTACCGTCTTCGCTGCGGTTCGTCGTCATAACGCCGAGTTCCACCGCATTGAGCGCATGTCTCGCATCACCGCCGGAAAGTTCCGCCAGAAAGTCCACGGCGTCTTCATCAATGACCGCTTCATAAGCGCCCATGCCTCTGTCCTTATCATATACCGCCCTGACGATCAATTCCTTGATATCCTCTATTGATAACGAGTGTAATTCAAAAATAACGGACCGTGAGATCAGCGCGCTGTTCACTTCAAAATATGGGTTCTCCGTCGTCGCCCCGATCAATATGATCGTGCCGTCCTCCACGAACGGAAGCAGGTAATCCTGCTGTCCCTTGTTAAAGCGGTGTATCTCATCGATGAAAAGAATGGTTTTCTTCCCGTACATTCCCTGCAGGTCCTTGGCTTTCGCCACCACTTCCTCCATATCCTTCTTACCGGCAACTGTCGCATTAATCTGCGTGAATTCGGCACTGGTCGTATTGGCAATCACCTTGGCGAGCGTCGTCTTGCCTGTTCCGGGCGGTCCGTAAAAGATAATGGAACTCAACTTATCCGCCTTAATCGCACGGTAAAGCAGCTTGTCCTTTCCGATGATATGCTGCTGTCCGACGACCTCTTCCAATGTAACAGGTCGAAGCCTTGCCGCAAGCGGTGATTCTTTCTCCTGATTTGTGCTTCGCATATATTCAAATAAATCCATTTTCTGTGTATCCTCTGCATCTATCACATACAATCCATATAAAAGACTAATCTTTTATATTTTACCATTTTGCGGATATAAGCGCAAATATAATATTTTCCATAAAAATCTCAAGAAAAGTCTCAAGAAAAATCCCTCCCAGAATAGCCCTCGGCAAAGTCATTTGAAGCAGTTTGGACTGCAACTCTCTCCCCCGGTTGAAATACCCTCGAAAGGATGTTACAATAAGACGCGATAACTTTTAACCCGATTCAGTCAAACACCCCGCCACAAGCAATCACCTGACCTTTTGCTCACGGGACTGAAGTGCGGTATCGGGAAGAAACGGAGAATGACATGCAGATTTTTATATCGCATTCCTCTAAGGATGCTGAATTTGCCCAAGGCATATGCGAATTGATAGAGCGAAACAATGTCAAATGCTTCATTGCGCCCAGAGACATCCGGTCCGGTAGGGAATATGCCGAAGAACTGGTAAACGGAATCGATCATTCCAGCGCAATGATTCTGTTAATGTCAGAGAATGCCAACCATTCTCCCCATGTATTGCGCCAAGTGGAACGTGCAGTCAGCAAAAATATCCCGATTCTCGTATATAAACTGGAAGAGACCGCTTTGTCAAAGTCCATGGAATATTTTCTCATGACCCATCAGTGGATTAACGCGCAGGGTGATGAAAACTATGTGGACATCCTTCGTTTCGTAAACGACTTAAAGGGTCACCACCGCCCGGAAAACCTCGCCGCCGAAGAACAGCAAATGAACGCGGACCGCAATTCTGCCAAGCACAGGAACGTTATCGCAGTCTCCGTTTTTACTCTGCTTGTCCTTGTCATTGCAGTCATCATTGGAATTGGAATACATAACACACGTAATTCTCTTAAACACACTATTGCCGTAGGCGATACGATTACTTTCGGCAGCTATCAGAACGAACCCATCAACTGGCGTGTTCTGAAGCTTTCTGATGACCGGAACCACGCGGTTCTGATCTCCGCCGAGATTCTGACAATGAAAGCTTATGACGCCCCGGAAGGCGGGAAATACAACTGGCTTGACGGTAAGGATTACTGGACGAAGGATTCCGAAGCAGATACCGACATGGAACTGCAGATACTTGTCCGCGGAAACAATATTTGGAGCAATTCCAATATCAGAGCATGGCTCAACAGCACAGACGAAGTCGTAGCTTACACCGATCAGGCTCCCGCTGCCACCGCTATGGCGGAACGAAAGAACGGCTATCAGAACGAGGCCGGATTTCTTCATGGATTTACTAAAGAAGAACTGGCTGCAATCACAGACACACAAAATATCACCAAAACCAACCCTTTATATGACTCTGATACAATTACTACCAGCGATCGCGTCTATCTGCTCTCACTCGAGGAATTACAGTGGTTCGACGACGCCGGAATCAGTAAATTCGCCCTGCCCACGGACGCTGCCGTAAAACAGGACGAAAGTTGCTGGTATCTGTTAGATTACAATGACTTCAATATTGAAGAATGTTCTTGGTGGCTGCGGGAACCCGTTAAAGGGACCGCAAGTAAATGCTATCTGGTTGGCAATGGTTACACGCAAGAGCTACTTCGCATGGAGAACGCCGGGCTTGAAGGCTTCGGCATACGTCCGGCGCTGACCATCGATTTGCGTAAAATGCCATAATCCCGCAACCCTTTTTGTCCGCTTCGTCAGTGTCCGTGTCGTCCCGTAAATTCTACGACGAGCCCGGTCAGGCAAGTGTCATCATAGACGGTGCCCTGATAAACGTCCTCTATCACGAAGCGAAATGTAATCTCGCCGCCGTCCACAGACATAATATCTTCCCACGGCAGTTGAAAATACTGGGGATAAATCGTGTCTTCCAGTTCAAGATATGCGTAGGGTTTCTCTTCCACATACATAAGAAGCCTCTTCACCCGCCCGTTTTCCTCCATTATATCCCCAAAACTGTCTGTTCACAATCACCGCCCATGTATTTCAATCAAACAAAATCTCATCCACCGTCACAAACTCATAGCCCTGCTCCTGCAATGCGTCCACAATCTGTAATGCGGCAGTCACCGTACTCTTATACTCATCATGCATCAGGATAATCGCATTCTCCTGCGCCTTATCCGTAACCTTCTGCACGATACACGCCACATTGTCACTGCACCAGTCTAATGGGTCAATCGTCCATAATACCGGAAACATATTCAGTTCCTTCTCAAACTTCTTATCCCACGTGCCATATGGCGGACGCACATACTGCACTTCCTGCCCAGTCAGATTCTCAATCACCTCATTCGTCCTGATCAGTTCCTGCTTAAATTCTTCTCCATTGCCCTTATTTAACTGCATGTGACTATAAGTGTGATTTCCGATCAGATGACCTTCCTCATTCATGCGCTCAATCATCTCCGGATACAACTCAACATGCTTCCCCATTACAAAAAAAGTAGCATGCACTCCTCGTTCCTTCAATCCGTCCAGAAGCTGTTCCGTATAGTAGGGATGCGGACCGTCATCAAAAGTAAGCGCAATCTTCTTACTGTCTGCCATGCTGTTTACGGCAACCGCACCATTCTTGTAGCCAATAACCCCCGGCACACATAACAGTGCAGCCACCGCCAACAGAATACTTGTTTTTATCAGCCTGCCTTTTTTCATCGCATATACCATTCCCTGCGCCCTATACATAACTCGTGCTATTTAACTCTCTGCCGAAATTATGCATACTTTTTATATTATATATGCGCCTTGGAAAATTGTAAGAATCAAAAAATCGCCGCATTGCGACGACGATTCAGAATTTAGATTGTCACAATTTCCTATGTCAGGTCCAAGTATCAGAATGACTCTGCACTCACTCTGCTCCCTCATGCAGCACAATCTGAAATGCTTTCGTATAACCATGTCCATAGTCACAGTCCAATTTCAGTTCTCCGCCATGCATCTGAACGATCTTAGACGCGATACTAAGTCCGAGCCCGCTTCCGCCCTTGGTGCTTCTCGCTCTGTCAGCTCTGGAAAAAGGCTCAAAAATATGCTTTGCAAACTCTTGTTCAATCTCCATGCCGTCATCCGCCACCGTGATGGTATACTCCTCCAGCCGCACCAACGCCTTGCCGCCTTCTCTGCCGTATCTGACCGCATTGGTCAATAAGTTCGTGATGGCACGTGACATCTGCACTTTATCCATACAATAAGGGATCGGCTCCTCCGGAATCTCTATCTTAAGTTCCATTTTTTTGTCTTCGTAATCCGTATAAAGCATCGCTGCACATTCTCTGAGCGTCTCCCCTAAGTCTCCTTCTTCCTTATGCAGTTCAAATCCGCTGCTGTCCATCTTCACATACTCAAAGAGTAATGTGATCAGTTCACTCATCCGCATGGATTTATGATAAATGGCGTCCAGATACTCCTGTCTTTTCTTTCCTTGTACCGCCTCATCCGACAATGCCTTACTGTAACTGCACAACGTTGTAAGCGGAGTCTTGATATCATGAGCAATATCCGACAACAACAGATTTCTCTGCCTGTCATAGGCAAGCTGCTGCTCCTTTTCCTCTTCAATCAACTCATTGACCTTCTTAGTCACCAACCGGCAATAGTAAAAAGCGCCTGCCAGATAAGGCAGAACGCTTATCACAATCAATATAAGGAACAGTACGATCACGACAATTCTCAACACGGTTCCCCAATGCCCCGTAAACATGGGAGAATCCACCGCAATCTGAAATGATGCATCCGCATGCTCGTTGAGCGCATACTGCACATAACTCCTAACGCCGGTTGGAAGAAAAGATGCGATCAGATAAAGTAACACATACGCCAATAGCACGATGGGACTTCCGTTTGACGTAATCGTAATCTGCTGGGTTTCCAAAAAAACGAATATCCACGGAATTACACAGTTATCATAAAGTATACCGATTGCTTCTTCACTGATGAGAATGAAAAGCATAACAACGAGAAATCTTTTGATCAAAAACCATTTCAGAGAACTCTTTGTCTCTATACTGTTTCCCTGCATACGCTCTTATGCCCTCTCTTCCGCTGCAATCTTCCTAATTTACTCAGTATTTTCGACCGTCTGTTGCATTTAGCCGGAAACTTCTACTTCTCAAGACGGTATCCCAGCCCTCGGATCGTCTTAATATATTCCCTGCCGTCATGCAGAAGCTTCGCACGCAGTTTGGAAATACATACCATAATATTGTTGTCCGATACCAGATATTCATCCTCCCAGCCTGCCTCATAAATCTGCTGCTTGGTAAACACCTTGCCCGGTTCTTCCATAAAAAGCTGCATAATCCGAAATTCCACCGAAGTCAGTTCTATCGGCTCTCCTGCCCGGTATAAAAGACATGCTTCCAAATCAAGTCTCAAATCCTGCACCGATAATTCCTTGACTGCCTTCTGTCTGTCCCCGCCAGCGCCAAGCGAATAGAATCTGCGGATATTGGAATTCACTCTCGCCACTGCTTCCAACGGTCCGAACGGCTTCGTAATATAGTCGTCCGCGCCAAGGTCAAGTCCTAATATCTTATCTGCATCCGAATCCTTCGCAGACAACATGATGACCGGTATGTTATTGCTTTCTCTTATATTTCGTAACACCCGATATCCATCTAATCCCGGCATCATAATATCCAGAATTGCCAAGTCAGGCTGTTCTTTCTTAATTTTCTCCATAGCTTCCACACCGTCCGCTGCTTCCACTACTTCGTAACCGTCTTTTTCAAGGTAAAGGTGTAGCACATCACGAATCTCCGCCTCATCATCCGCTATCAAAATCTTATATCCCATACCAATCCTCATTTCTGCACATACAATTTCATCTGTTATTCCCGCCGACATCCTTCACCGCCGGCTGACGGGATCATCCGGTATGTTCATATGCCCGAATTCTATACCTCCGCGTAGCTGCCATCTGTCAAAGCCGCCCGCTGCGTATTGTCATGCAACTCGCAAAGCTTACGGTACAACGTCGCATCCGTCAGCCAGATATATGGATTCACATAGAACAATTCAACAATACCACATGTTATTGCTCCAAGCATATGCCATAAGATAAAGGAGAGATCCAGTACAAATGCATGCCATTTCTCGCCGTTCATCATATCCTTACTCATCTGAAGCGCTTGTCTGTAATCTGTATCCGGATGTTCAGCCAGAATATAGGATACCATGCGATACTGATAGCTCTTGTAGATACCCGGAATCACAAACAATAGCGACCACAAGAGAACCCGTATGTCCTTATGAAACATCGCTCTTACTACGTTCTTGTACGAATGGTCAAAAGCATACAGTACCTCTTTCACCTCCGCCTTATCATCAACGCTCTTTAACATAAATCTCTGGACTCCTACATGGAAGGGATTATATAAAAGCATTGAAAACGCAAATGCAATTGCCAAAATAACCAATACTATGACAATAGCTATCACTGCAAACATAACCATATATACCGTTACCGTTGTATCGCCCAGTTCTTCTCTGGCGTTCTCGAGGGGAAATACAATTCCGTCCTCCGTCACAACAGCCGCCACATTTTCATTCTTTTCCTCATCAATCGTCATATCTGCTGCCATCACACCACTGACACGACTTGATGCTGAGGAACCGGAAGAACTTAATCCCCCTCCTAAAATCGCGGCAAATGCCGCTACCAGCATAATCTTCCAATAATTCCTCTGCAAGGCTTCTTTCGCCCGTTGCTTCAACTCTTTTCTCGTCCACATAATCGTTTTCCTTTCTCCGTGTTCTGTTGTTAAAGTTAGGATAACACCCATTTCTTAACCGAAAACCGGAGAAAACTTAAGATAACCTTAATCCTCGCACAGATTCATATAATGCAAGTACAGTTTCTCAAATTCTCCTTGTTCTGCAAGGTTCATCTTGGTTATAGAAGACAGACTCCTCTCGAACAGTTCCTTATCCGCTTTACGCCGCCATAAATCGCGGCCTATCATATAAGCGCCGGCGAGCGACGTATTCCCTGCCGCTTCCACATGACCACGCATACGCGCAGGCAAAAGGCCAATAGAAAATGCCGCTTCCACATCGAGATAATAACCGAATCCCCCCGCCAGATAAACATGCAGGCGCTCCGGTCCTCCCATCTTCTGCCATAGTATTTCAATACCGCCCCGCACCGCAGCCTTTGCCATCTGTAAGTCACGTATGTCTTTATTGCATAGTCTGACCGCCGGTTCTCCTACTATAATCCCTTCTGTAAAATACGGCTCTGTAAGCAGCCCTGTCTCATCCATGATTCCCTGCTTTAACAAAGAAGCTGCACATGCGATCATATCACTGCCCACCACGCCCGCACCTGCACCGCCTTCAAATGCCGGGCCCGCCGCAGTGGCGGTGGCAATCGTATTTGTACCGTCCGTAATCACCATCTCACCGTTTGTTCCTAAATCAATCAATATTGCCGTCGTATCATTACCGTTCTCTACATGATTCACATTGGAAACATGATTCACATTGGAATCTTCGTCCTGCTTCCGGCTGCTGTCACGCTGCATTTTGGGAAGCAGTCCCAGCGCATAGAGTCCCGCTACAATGTCTCCGCCTACAAAAGCGCTGATTCCCGGAACCAGCCACACCGGAAACGGGAAACCTGAATCTCCAAACTCCCGCAAACCGTTTTCCACTGGCATAAAAGGACTTTTTCCAAGAGAAGACACATCATATCCCATTAAAAGATGTCCCATCGTCGTATTGCCCGCAATACACATAGCACAAATATCCGCCTTGGTTCCGGCAAGGCATTTCTTAAACTGTGCTATGCCCCGCTCCAGTACCTGTACAACAATACGCTGCAGGGTTTCCCGATTCCCGTCACAGGAAGCTTTGATTCGCGATAGCACATCCGAACCATAGCGCCTCTGCGGATTCATCTCACAATATGTATCAATGATTCTTCCTTTCTCCATGTCTACAAGCTGCATGGCTATAGTAGTCGTTCCCAAATCGACCGCTATTAACGTCTCCTTATAATCCATATTTATAAATTTATTTCCGGCTTGTATATCGCAGGATTGAATATCATCTGTTTTTATAACACCTGATTCTTTCACATTGTCCGGATAAATTCCGGCTCTTTTATGTTCTGATTCCGTAACGTCTGATTCTCGTTTTTTAGTCCGTTCATTCAGTTGACCTGATTGGTCACTTTTTCCCGTCACCGCCATCATATCAGATACGATAGTGATTTCTGGCGCATCCGTGAGTGCAAGTCTAATGACACAATCGTCTTTTGGCTTTGCCAGACATGCCAGTCGATATCCCTGCCGCAGCTCTTCCGGCTCCATTACGCTTCTTTCCAGAGGTGTAGGCATCGTTACTCCTTCTATAAATTGTATCTTACATCGCCCGCAATCCCCTCTTCCACCGCAGAAACTTCCACTGATTAATCCGTTTTTTAATAAAGTTGACATGATTGTCACAGATGAATCATGCGTCACAATTACAGTTGAACCGTCTTTTGAAATAGATTTTATGTTCAGTTTTTCGTCACACGTAACAATTGTAATTTTAATTTGTTCAGACAAACTGATTTTTCTCCTTATCGTAATGATAATCAATATTTAACAATTTATCCTCTATCTCTGCACAATCAATATTCAAATCGTCGCAAAGCGCTTCCAGACTTGTATAATAATCACGCAATTTCAAGTTGATAAAGCTAAGTAACATCACTGGATCCTTGGGAATCATTCCATTATCCGCCTTTCATAATTTTACTATTAATATACTC
>VSOA01000069.1 GCA_009774585.1 Lachnospiraceae bacterium | reverse complement strand
CGGCTTTCTATACGTTCTTCCAGATACTGATTATGGCGATGGTGTTCGCCTTTTTCCTATATCACTTATATAAACGGGGAGCAAGGATTCTTTGGCTTACCCTGGCGCTTGTTTTCTATGCCTTCCTGCCGATGAACGCAGTGCTGACAATCTGTATGGGGAAAGACGAGTTTTTTACCGCTTCGCTGTTGTTCTTTGCGTGGATGACGGCAGAGTTTGATTTGGATGGGACGCGGCGGACTGCGGCCGGGGAGAACGAAGAGCAGGAGATACGGTCTTCGGATGGCAAGGCGGCGAACAGACGTGAAATCTTACAGTGGGCGGCTTATTTTATCACGGGGCTTCTTGTCTGTCTGCTGCGGAGCAACGGCATCTTTATTTTCTTCGGCACGGCAGTCATTCTGATGATATATAAAACAGTGAAAAAAGGGTTCCCGCGAAAGACGTTTGCCTGCATAGCGGCTGTGCTCCTGTGTTACCTGATTTATCACGGTCCGTTGCTGGATGCGCTGCATGTGGAACCGCCGGATACGATAGAAGGGCTCACCATGCCGACGCAGCATATTCTGTGCGCCTATCTGAAGGGCGGCGAGCTTACTGAGGAAGAGGTTGAGATGATTGACAGAGTGGTTCCGGCGGACGAAGTGGGAGAATACTACAATCCGTGGTTGTTTGATATTGTCAAAAATTTTATCCGCGAGAAGGGAAACCAGCAGATAATTGCTGACAACAAATGGGAGTATTTCAAATTATGGCTTCGTGTGGGCCTGCGTAATCCTTTGCAGTATACGGTGGCGGAAATCAGGCAGACTGCGGGATATTGGGCGTATAAGGTGAGAGACTATCAATATTTGTACGGAGAGTACTATATGGTGGACAATCCTTTCGGAATGACGACGCAGAGAAAACTGTTCTCCTATGAAAATGAACTTGCAATGCATGATTTTCTGATGGGTTTTCAGGACTTATACAACAAAGTGTGGTGCCTCGGGCTGAACACGTGGATTATGGTGTTCGGTATCGCCTATATGCTGTTCGACAGAAGAAACATGATGATTTATGTTCCGTTTATCATAATGCTTCTAACTCTGCTTCTGGCAGCGCCGGTATACAATGAATTTCGTTATGCATACGGGTTGTTTGCGGCGTTTCCTTTCCTGCTAAACTACAGCTTCGGGGCAAGGAGAGACGCAAGCGGCAAAACGGAAGAAAGTTCTGGTGAAATGCTCGGGCATGGAGGTAGCGATGAAGAAATGGTGTAAAGCGATATTGTTCGTGGTTCCGCTGCTATGTATGGTGGCGGCGGTTAACTGGTATGTAGATTCCTATGCATATCTGAGAGTTACCTATGACCAGATTAGTGAACAGATGATAGGCAATTCCATGAATGTGACGGGACTTGAGGAGTCGGATTTCAATGACAGAAAGCTGCTCCTTGCGTGCCTCAAACAGCAGGAGGACGCGAAAGAACTGATTATTGCGGGATCCAGCAGAGTGATGAACTTTGAGCATGAGATGTTTGGAACGGACTCTTTCTATAATACCGGTTTATCCGAATCTACAATTTATGACCTGATGGCAGTCACGGGAATTCTTGCAAAAGAGAATAAACTTCCGGAGAAGATGATCATAGGAGTGGACGCGTTTCTGTTTAATGCCAGCCACAACAACGACAGATGGAAAGAACTCTATGAATATGCAAATTACATGAGCGTGATTCTGGACGGCAAATTCGATGAGGATAATCTTAATCCGCAGCTTGCTACCGGCATGGATTACGGCAAATGGCTGTCTTTAGATTACTTCCGATATAATGTCACGCTCCTGCCGCAAGGGAAAAGGTTTGAAGTAAATTATACGAAGGATTGGCAGACGGAGCAGTATCTGAAGCATTATGACGGAAGCATTGCATATCAGAGAGAACTTAGGGAAGTTGACGTCAAGGAAGTGGAGGAACTCACGAGGCAGTCCATAGAGGAGCAGGTTGTTTACCGGATGACGGATTTTAACGAGATTGACGAGGAGAGTATGTGGAGGCTTTCTGCGCTCATAGACTATCTTTGTGACAACGGCGTGGAGGTTATCTTGTACTTGCCACCCTATTCACCGATGATGTATAATTACATAGAATCTGCCGGGCAGTATCAGATTACGTCTCAGGTGGAAGAGAGAGTAAAACAGATTGCAGGGGAGCGGGGTGTGGCACTGTACGGTTCTTACGATCCGGCGGGCTGTGGGCTTCAGATGACAGATTTATATGATATTTATCATGTGAAAACGGAGAAGATGGCAGATACGTTTTATCCTGTGCTCGTGCCGGAATAAAGGACAGGAATCCGGGTATATGTGCAGGGAAGCAGATATAGGGAAGGAAAGGGAAAAGGTTTCAATATGAAAGCAAATGTCACTTATTGGTTGGATAAAACTGCGGATCGGTTTCCGGATAAAACTGCCTTTGCAGACGAGCGTAAGGCGGTTACGTTCAGGCAGCTTAAAACGCAGGCTATGGCGCTGGCCACACAAATGCTTCAAATGGGATTATTTAAGAAACCGGTAGTCATTTATCTGGAAAAGGGTGTTGATGTACTGGTTTCTTTTATGGGTGCGGCATATAGCTGTAACTTTTATTCACCGATTGACGTTGATATGCCGGCAAGCCGTGTGAACAAGATTCTGGAGGTGCTGCAGCCGGCATTGGTTATCACTACGAAAGAACTTCAAACGGCTTTTGAAAGCTATGAATATGAGGGCGGCTATCTGATTTTTGAGGAAACCGTAGATGCATCTGCGGATGAAGAGATTGTGGAGGCGGCAAGATGCCGCGGCATCGATACGGATTTGCTGTATGTATTATTTACTTCCGGTTCCACGGGCATACCGAAGGGTGTGACGATCAATCACCGTTCGGTAATCGACTATATTGACTGGGTGACGGAAACATTTGACGTCACAGAGGAGGACAGCTTCGGCAATCAGGCGCCGTTTTACTTTGACAATTCGATTCTGGATATTTATAGCACAATTAAAACCGGAGCGACAACTTATATCATTCCGAAGAATCTGTTCGCACAACCGGTTCCTCTTTTGGAATATTTGAAAGAAAAGAAGATCAATACAATCTTCTGGGTGCCTTCGGCGCTCATCGTAGTGGCGAAGTTAAAAGCATTCCGCAATGTGGATTTGTCTGATACGCTGCATCGGGTACTATTCTGCGGTGAAGTGATGCCGAATAAACAACTCAATGTGTGGCGCAAGTTCCTGCCCGACGTTCTGTATGCAAATCTGTATGGACCGACTGAGATTACGGACGCGTGCACTTATTATATTGTAGACCGTGAATTTGCAGACGACGAGCCGCTCCCAATCGGTATTCCGATGATAAATACAGATATTCTGATTCTGAATGAGAAGGATGAACTCGTGAAGGACGATGAAATCGGGGAGCTTTGTGTCAGAGGAACTTCTCTTTCCATGGGATATTATAATAACCCGGAGAAAACAAGGGAAGCGTTCGTCCAGAACCCGTTAAACCCTGCGGTGCCGGAGACGATATACCGCACGGGAGATCTGGTCAGATATAACGATTACGGCGAACTGTTGTATCTGTCCCGCAAGGATTTCCAGATTAAGCACATGGGACATCGGATTGAACTTGGCGAGATAGAGACAGCCGTTTCTTCAATTCCGGAGATTGCGCTCTGTTGCTGTCTGTATGACGAGAAACGCCAGAAGATCGTGTTGTTTATCGAAGAGGAACTGGACAAGACCTATATCAACGGACAGATTTCAGGGCTCGTACCTGAGTATATGCTGCCGGGCAAGGTGGTTTCGCTGGAGAAAATGCCGATTAACGCCAATGGCAAGATTGACCGGGTGAAACTGAAGGAACTGTTATGAGCGAGAAATTAAGATACTCTGAGGCAGCGGCGTGAAAGAGGTATACCCCGGATGAATAAAGACACATCATTCCGTCAAGTCATCGTCATAGGTTATGGCAAGGTGACGGGCGAAGTATTGCAGTATGTATATGATAAGAAAGAAGAATACGGTTACGACCTTGCCTTTATCGAGCATGAGGTTCATGCGCTTAGTATGACGGGACAAATTTGCAGGGAGAATGAAATTCCTTTCAAACGGATTACCGATAAGAAGGAGCTTGCCGCGGCGTTCGATAAATTTACGGAGAAGACGCTGATCATAAGCGCCAGCAATAACTTCCTGTTTCCGGCGGACTTGGTGGACAAGCCGAATATTACGATTATTAACTTCCATAATGCGATTCTTCCGGATTATCCCGGCAGAAATGCGCCTACTTGGGTAATTTACAAGGGCGAGAGGCAGACGGGGATTACTTGGCATTATGTGACGGCGGGCGTAGACGAAGGTAATATTATTATCCAGAAACGCTGTGAGATTGCCGAAGATATGAAAGCGTACGAGTTGACGGAACGACTCATGGATCTTGCCGGTGAAGCATTCAGAGAGAGTTTTGCGGATATCATGGCGCAGCGTGTGAAGGCGAGAGAGCAGGGATTTGCAAAGGACCGCAGGATGTATCGTTCCTATGAGATGCCTGCGGACGGTTTATTTGACATGACGGATATGCCGGAGAATATTTATCGTCTGCTTCGAAGCGTAGATTACGGTAAAAATGATATCTTTCCACTGATGCGAACCGTTATAGACGGACGGGAAGCGAAGATTCTGAGGTATCGGAGGATTTCGGCGGACAAAGCGAAGTCGGAGCAGGACGGCGGGCAGGAAGAGAAAGGATTCCGCTATCTGCCGTTAGGAGATCATACGGTTTTAAAGTTAAAATACGCATATGTTAATTGATAATATGTTGTACAGATTGGATAAGAACGTTTTCTGTAAGGGATATGGTGAATGAACAGGAACGAGGAGTATACGATGATAGAAAAAATAAGAGCGTGGTCAAATAAATACAGTGTTGAATTGATGGCAGCAGTGTTTTTGCTGTATTCTGTTTATATTAACCGAGCGGATAACATTTACAGTTATGTGAAGCCATGGTATGTGATAGACTATTCTTACGGATTCGGTTCCAGACTTTTGATAGGAAGTATTTTGCACCTGTTTTGCGGTGAAGTGGTGACAGATGCAGCGGCATATGGTTTTGTGGTGGCGTCTCTATGCCTTCTGTGCGTGGCGTTTGCGTTGTTTGCCGGATATATTTACCGGGGAGGGGGAAATCAGGAAGTTAAGAAGGCTGTCCTCTTTTTGATCGTATTTTATTTAGTATCACCGGCGTCACCGGAATATTTATGGACGGTCGAGAATATGGGCAGGCTTGATACATATCTGTATCTTGTGACGCTTCTCATAGCGTTTGTTTATTTCGGAATCAAAAATATGTATATCAGATATTTGCTGTTTATGATACTAGGTGTCTCAGCGGTTTTTATTCATCAGGTTTATTTCTTTCTGTTCTTTCCGTTTCTTCTCGTCGTTATGCTGCAGGATATATGGAAAAGTGAGTGCAATAGGAGGAATATGATATGTGCGGCTGTTACGGCTCTTATTATCAGCGGAGTTTTTCTATACATGCAGCTTGGTTCGGGTATTTACTATGATTATGAGACGCTGATGGTGAAGCTGAATGAACATTCTGATTTGCCGATAGACGGAGCACCGATGAAGGCGGAATACTTCTGGACGCTCAAGGATCATTTCTATAAAAATATGGTGCCGGAGATACCGCATCATTTGAAATACGGATTTATGCTTGTCTGCATGCTTGTTCCGGTTTGGGGCGGGTATTTATGGATATGGATCCATGCTATCAATCGAAGCTATAAACGGCAGAAAACAAAATATATTCTGATGCTTTGTACCAATCTGGCGTACTTGCCGGTGTTTGTTCTGATGAATGACTGGGGGCGTTGGTTCGCCGCATTATTTATCGTAGGTTTTCTTGATATTATGCTGCTTGCCGGAGACGGGGATGATGACATCTGTCATGCGTTAAAGACTTTGGGTGCGGCGATTATAAAGAATCCTATACCGTTTATTCTGGTGATTTTGTATATGTCCACTTTTGAAAAATTTGAAGGACTCAATTTCCCGGAGCAGGTAACAGACTTTTATTATACAACTTACAATATTAAGGAGTGGCTGCTTCATCGTTGAGGCGGAAAGGAGAAGATAGAAAATGGAAGAGAAAATTTTGGAAATCTTAGGAGAACATTGTGAGGAAGCGCTTGATTATAACGGCGATAATATGATGGAGGACGGCATCATAGATTCCTTTACCGTGATTAATGTCATCAGTGATATAGAAGATGAATTTGATATTGAAATTGATGCAAAATATGTTGTAGCGGAGAACTTCAAGAACAAAGAAGCAATTATCGCTCTGGTACAGAAATTGTTGGAGGAATAAATGCAGTTTACATCATACGCCTTTATCATACTCTGGATGATTGCCTTCTCCCTGTATTATCTTGTGCCGAAAAATGCGCAGTGGTATGTTCTTCTTGCTGCGAGCACAGTGTTTTACGTGATCGGGCTTAAAGGTTTTCCGCTGGGTCTTCTTCTGACGGGCGCGACGACTTACGGCTGCGGTCTGTATTTGAAGAGGAATCTTGCGGAGGAAAAGGACGAGCTTAGCGGGTGCAGTGACAAAGAGAGTAAGAAGGCGCTGAAGACAGCGTTCCAAAAGAAAAGAAAAAGGGTGCAGATACTCTACATCATATTTAACTTAGGACTGCTGGTATTTTATAAATACGCGGTAATCGCCGCTCCGTTTATGGAGAGAATGAGCGGTTCCGGAGCGGAATTTCTGGAGAGAGTGATGATGCCTCTCGGCATTTCCTTCTATACGCTGACGGCGATCAGCTATGTAATTGATGCGGGAAGGGAAAATTGTGAGACAGAGACGGATTTCCTGAAGGTCGTGCTCTTCTTAGCTTATTTTCCGTCAGTGACGCAGGGACCCTTCAATCGTTTCACCCAGATGAAAGAGCAGTTTGAGAAGGAGCATACTTTCCAATATGACAGAATGCTTCGGGGTATCCAGCGGTTTGTGTGGGGCGCGTTTAAGAAGATGGTGATTGCCGACCGCCTAGGCATGTTTGTGAACCGAGTGTATGGGGCGGAACCCTCCGTCGTCGCGGGAAGCATTTATGTCTGTGCTACGGTTTTCTATATGCTGCAGCTATATGCGGACTTTTCGGGATATATCGATATGGCGGCAGGTATCAGCGAAACATTTGACATTGTGCTGCCGGATAACTTCAAAAGACCGTATTTCTCGAAGTCTGTGGCGGAATTCTGGCGCAGGTGGCATATTACGCTTGGAA
Source organism: Lachnospiraceae bacterium (assembly GCA_009774585.1). GTDB lineage: Bacteria > Bacillota > Clostridia > Lachnospirales > Lachnospiraceae > UBA3282. The sequence goes on along the minus strand of VSOA01000069.1, from coordinate 7,019 downwards.
CATGGTTTAAAGATTACGTGATGATTTCTTTTGCGATGTCGGGCGTGGGACGTCAGATTTCCAAAGCCTGCAAAAATAAGTGGAACGGTGTGGGGCGGCAGATTGTGCCGATCATGGGAACTATGCTCGTGTGGTTTTTCACGGGAATCTGGCATGGCAGAACGGTCAGCTATATGCTGTGGGGTGTCTATTACGGTGTGATTATGAGCGTCTCTCTGATTCTGGAGCCGTCGTTTGCGGTGTGGAAGGAGAAACTTCATATCAGGGACGGAAAAGTATGGGGATTCGTCCGTATGGCAAGGACGTGGCTGATTGTATTTGCGGCGGACGTGTTAATCAGAAGCGTGAGTTTAGCACAAGCGGGCGCGATATATGCTTCTTTTGTGACGAGACTTCATATCCGGGAATTATTTTCTAAAGAACTGACCTCTTACGGATTAAATAAATATGAGTTTGTGCTGTTGTTCGTCGTACTGCTAATCTGGCTTGCGGCTTCCCTGCTGGAGGAGCGCGGCAGGGATGTACGGACATATCTTGCGGGCAGACCGGCAGTTGTAAGATGGGTCTGCTATTATGGAATCGTGTTATTATTGTTGATTACGGGCATCTATGGCGGCGGCTACGATACGGCGGTATTCATGTATCAAAGTTTCTGATGCGTCAGAGTAAGTTCGTTATGTAAGAAGGAATGTTTTCTGACAGACGGGACATGCTGTCTGCAGAATTTGGCGGAAAGACGGGTTTATCATATGAGAAAAATCGCGTTTCATTTAAATTGCCTCGAACAGGGCGGAGCGGAGCGGGTGGTTACCAATCTGGCAAACCGGTTCGCCAAAGAGGGCTATGAAGTCCTCATAGCAACGGAATGGTATGGTGAGAACGAATTTCAGATTGATCCCGAAGTGAGACGTGTTCATGTGGGGCTTTTGGATGGCGATGAGAAGAAGCATCGTCTGATTCAGTTTATGCTCCGTGTGAAGTATCTGAGAAGATTCTTAAGACAAGAGAAGCCGGATATCCTCATTCCTTTTGCAAGAAAGGCATTATACCGGGGGCTGCTGGCGGCATATTTCATCAGATTACCGGTGTTGATTTCCATCCGAACCGATCCGGCGGGACACTACGAGGAACGTTCGGATAAGATACAGATTCCCCTGCTATTTCCGCGGGCTGACGGATGTGTCTTCCAGACGGAAGGGGCGAAGGAGTTTTTTGCGCCCAGATTGCAGGATAATTCCCGGATTATTTTAAATCCCATCAATGCGAAATATATCGGCGTGCCGGAACCGAAGACGCGCACCAAGACCGTGGTACAGTCCGGCAGGCTGGTGGACTTTAAGAATCAGCCGATGCTGCTTCGGGCGTTTGCCAATGTGCATAAGAAGCATCCGGATTATGATCTGAAGATATACGGCGGAGATTCTTTTGACGGGACGAAAGAAATATTGGAAGGGCTGATTGAAGAACTTCATGCACAAGATTATATCCATTTGATGGGCGCCAGCGACAGTCTGGAGAAAGACTTAGCGGATGCGGCGCTTTTTGCATTTACATCGGACTGGGAAGGACTTCCCAACGCGCTTATGGAAGCAATGGCACTGGGGCTTCCTGTCGTGGCGACCGATTGTCCCTGCGGCGGGCCCAGAACAATTATGACTCACGAAGTGAACGGACTTTTGATACCGATCAAAGACCAGCAGGCGTTAGAAGACGGAATCAACCGTCTGATAGAAGATCCGGAACTCGCCGCGCGGCTTGGCAGAGAGGCGAAGAAGATTGCCGATAGGGCGAACGAACAGGCGATTTATGAGCAGTGGCGGGATTATATAGAAGAACTGTGTGCAGGCAAGTAAACGAAAAGTATAAAGACATTAGGAAACGGAAGAAGAAGCGGGAGCAGAAGCCGGACAGGAGCAAGTATGAAGATAGACTGGAAAAAGGTTTTGGATAGAAAGACAATCGTTATAGCATTAAACATTGTTATCATAGCTTTGATGGCGATTGTGATGGTCATGGGCGCAAGCTATACGGTATTTGTCGGCGACGACTTTACCAACGCGGTCAGAATCGGCGCCTTTCATGTCCCGTTCTTCGAATATGCGGGAGCTTCATTTGATTATGTGAAGTCGATGTATTTGGACTGGCAGGGACCGTATTTTGCCATGTTTGTGCAGGCGTTTCTTTCACCGCTCAATCAGTTCGGATTAACACAGCTTAAGATTGTGATGATCGTCAATGCGCTTTTCTTCATGGGCTCGCTGTTTTTTATGGTTTGGACGGCGTTTGGCTATGTGCTCGACGGGCACGATCGGAAACTGCATATCAGGCTGAGTTTGTTTTCTGTCATTCTTTTCTCCATTCTGGACGCGGGGATATTTACGGAGATTTTCTTCTGGTACTGCGGAGCGACGGCTTATTGTATGCCTCTTTCCGTCCTACAGGTTTCTATAGGATTGTTTCTTATGTCTAACAGAGATTCTCTGAGCAAAAGAAAGAGAAACGTACTGACGGCAGCATCGTCAGCGACACTGTTCTTAGCAGCGGGCGGTTCACTTGCGATTACAGGAACGGGCTGCTATGTGATTCTTCTCATGACAGTGGGATTCTGTCTGGCTTCAGGGAAGATTTCTGTCAGAAATATTATCATCACGGTATCGGGAATTGCAGGCGCACTCATTAATGTGGCGGCGCCGGGCAATTATGCGAGACATTCGGAATCCTCAGGCGAAGGATTTCTTCTGTTCAAGGCAGTCAAGTGGACGATCAAAAATGTTTGTGCGGAGACGGAGAGACTTTCGCGTGAAACGTTGTTTGGCGTGATGATCATCGCCATGATACTGGCGGGTATCTATTTGTCCGAGCGGATGGGTACGGCGCTTAAGTCTTACGGAATCGTCAGCATACTTGCGCTTATGACCGGGTTTGTCACCGCTTTTCCGGTGGCGTTCGGCTATGGCGGCCCGTATTTTCCAAACAGATGTTATTTTGTACTGGATGTGGCGCTAATTGTTTCGATATTGAACTTTGCAGTATTTATCGGCTGCTGTCTCGACAGATGGAGCGGTATGCGTGAGAATAAGAGCGTGATTGCCGTAATACCGATCGTCATGTTTGCCGTGCTGCTTTGCGGTGAAGAAACGATGGAAAGTTCGGCACTGCTTACGGTGGCGAAATCGGTGAATAACGGGTCTTACCGTGATTATTATGAGCAGTGTACAGCGGTTTACGAATATTTGGAGAACTGCCCGGAGGATGATGTGGCGATTGAGATGCCGGGGTATATTGAGAACTTTGAATGTTTTTATCTTGACGAAGATGTAAACGGCTGGGTAAATGTGGGAGTAGCGAGATATTATCATAAGAATTCTGTCAGGGCGAAGTCACAGTAAGATGGATATTCGACACTTGCGGCAGCGTCTTTCAGCGTATATAATGAATAGGAACTATATCCATAACAAAGGAGAATCACATGTTTTCATACGACGATTACAAAGAGATTATCAGAATCATACAATCTACGGGAAGACACTGCAATTATACGGAAGCGCTTCATAAGGAGAAGTTCGTGATCATGCGTCATGATGTGGAGTACAGCGTGGAAAGAGCCTATCAGATGGCGAAAGTGGAGCAGAGCATGGACTTCATATCAACGTACTTTTTCCAGTGGACGAATAATACTTATAATATATTGTCCAGAAGAAATATGGATATGATTAAGGACATGCATGAAAGAGGACAACATATCGGTCTGCATTTTGCATTGAACGGTATGACGGATATGCAGCAGATTCGTAAGCGCATTAAGATGGAGATTGAAATCTTAAGCGAGATGTTCGGCTTTGAAATCACAGAATTTTCGGTGCACAGACCGTCCCATGATATCTTGAGGGAGAACATTAAGCTGGATGGAATTCTGAATGCATATCAGGACGAGTTCTTTACGTTTGCAGATAAAATAACGGATGATACCAAATTGAAAGTCAAATATATGTCGGATGCCAACCATATCTGGCGTTACGGTTATCCGGATGAGTCGAATATTACGGGTTATGATAAGGTGCAGATATTGGTGCACCCATTCTCATGGTGCAGAGCAGGGTATGATAACTTTGAAAACTATAAGTCTTTATTGCAGGAGAAGTATCTGGAACTGGTCAATTCTATAGACAATGAGTGTAAGGATTTCGGGGAATTTAAGGATTATTTTCTGGAGAAAGACGTTAGGTAGGAATCATATATGTGTGGAATATGCGGATATATCAGCAGGAAGAACATAAGCTTGGATCAACTGAGAAACATGAATGACACGATGTATCACAGAGGTCCTGATGACAGTGGGGCAGAAATATATGAGATGTCCGGAGGATGGCAAGTTGGATTTGCGCAGAGAAGACTTTCTATTCTGGATTTGTCTGCGCTGGGACATCAGCCGATGCATTCTCCTGACCGCAGGATTTCGGTGGTCTACAACGGTGAAATATATAATTATCTGGAACTGAAAGAAGAATTGGCGGACTATCCCTTCCGGTCTAACTGTGATACGGAAGTTATCATAGCCGCCTATTTAAAATGGGGCATACGGTGTGTGGAACGGTTTAATGGAATGTTTGCGATTGCTCTCTATGACAGAGATACGCAGGAGATTTACCTGATTCGTGACCGCATCGGTAAGAAGCCCCTTTATTATTGGTACGAAGATGGTAACCTTGTGTTTGCATCTGAGTTAAAACCGATTATGAAGTGCCCGGAGTTTCGGGGAGAAATTGAGAGACGAGTCCTGTCGCGTTATCTCTTCCAACAGTATATCAATGCGCCTGAAAGTATTTATCAGAGGGTCTATAAATTAGAGCCGGGCGGCATCTTACGGTTTTCGGAAGGAGAAATCAAGACTTGGAAATACTGGGATGTTAAGAAAGTATATCATGAGGCGCTGCAGGATCTTACGGATTATGAGGATGCGAAGGAAGAGTTGAAGGAGACCTTGAAGAAAGCCGTGAAGGCTCGCATGATAGCCGACGTCCCGTTAGGATCGTTCTTAAGCGGCGGCTACGATTCTTCGCTGGTAACTGCGATGGCACAGGAGTGTTCGGAAAGCCCGGTCAAGACGTTTTCCATCGGTTTTCATGAGGAGAAGTATAACGAAGCGAAGTACGCCAAAGCAGTGGCGGATTATCTGGGTACGAATCATACGGAACTCTATATCGGCGAGCAGGATATGTTTGATATGGTAGAGAGTATTCCGACGTACTATGACGAGCCTTTTGCGGACAGCTCCGAGATTGCGACGATGATGGTGTCGAAGCTGGCGCGAGAGCATGTAACGGTTGCTTTGTCGGGAGACGGAGGCGACGAGTTCTTCTGCGGCTACAATATTTATAAGAATGTCGCACAGGCGCAGAAGCTGGACCTGTTGGGGGGAATGGTACACGGGATATGCTCGCTTCCCGGATTAAAGCAGGCGGGGATTGAGGAGAAGCTTCCGTTCAGGGTGCGCGTGATTGCAGGAAACCGCGAGAAAGAAAGTAAGACGCAGTTCGGAGCAGGTAATTATCTCGTCAGAGCCAAAGCCATGGTCAAAGAGGCGGGACAGTCAGGGCAGTTATCTGAGCAAATGAAACCTCTGCCTGTTCATTATCTGATTGAAAGTCAGTACAATGTGAAGGACTGGCAGGTCAGAAGAATGCTGCTTGATATGGACACCTATCTGCCGGGAGACATTCTCTGTAAAGTGGACAGAGCGTCTATGAAGTACTCGCTGGAGTCGAGATGTCCTATTTTGGATACGGGCGTTATGGAATTGTCCTTCAAAATACCGCACGCATACAAATATACAAACGGTGACAAAAAACACATTCTGAAAGATATCGCTTATGATTATATTCCGAGAAATTTGTTGGACAGACCCAAGGTGGGATTCGGTGTTCCACTCGACAAATGGCTGCGGGGTCCGTTAAAAGAACAGTTGTTAGATTACAGTAGTTATGATTTTCTTGCACGTCAGGATATTTTTGATGCCGGATATGTTTCGGATATGATTGGGAAATATGTGAAGACGGGAGATGCCGGTCCGGCGACGGGAGCGAATTACTCTAAGCTGGCATGGTCATTCTTTGTTTTTCAACAATGGTATCAGAAATATTGTGGGTGAAAGCGTTGATCGCATAACTTGTGAAATACTATAAAGAGTAAAATAGCACTATTAATTTGTGAAAATCCTACGCGGAAATGGTCAGAAAACAAAAAGAATTGTTGATACAATTTAAAATTCAAAAATAAAGTCTAATTTAATAAAAAAAGTTTTTTTGAGAAATTTTGCAGGAAAAATGAAGCAAAAATGCAAAAAAGATTTTTAAAGATAAAATTATGAATGATTTTATTCAAAGCACATGAAAACTGTCGAGAGAAAAAAACACATAGCTTTTTATATCGGCTCACTTCACAAAGGAGGGGCGGAAAGGGTCTTCGTAAATCTGGCAGAATTTTTTCTGGAAGAAGGATACCGGGTGACGATGGTGACTCAGTACAAATATCCGGACAAGGAAGAGTATTCCTTGCCGGAAGAAATCAAACGCGTGTTATCGGACCTTGCTCCCGAAGAGATAAATAACAGCCGTGTCATCAATTTTTTCAGACGCGTCAATAAATTACATCAGATATGGAAAAGTGAAAAACCGGACTTGGCGTTATCCTGCATCGGTAAGAATAATTTCATGACGGTTGTTACGACAATGCGTACAAAAACAAGACCGGTGGTGTCCGTGGTGGGGGAAGCAAGAGAAGAATATCCGAACAGGTTAATGCATACGCTTGCGAATTTGTTGTTTCCATTTGCTTCCGGCATTATTCTGCAGACGGAACGCTCCAAATATTTTTTTAACAGAAGGATACAAAAAACGGCTGTTATACTTCCGAACTCTTTGAATCCTGATTTTATGAAACCGAGATATGAGGGAGAGCGGGATAAGCGAATCGTTTCGGTGGGACGGTTGGATGCTAATAAGAATCATGAGATGATGATT
>VSOA01000068.1 GCA_009774585.1 Lachnospiraceae bacterium | reverse complement strand
AAGAAAATTTGACAAAAAAATACAGGCTTTATCGGGCCTGCAAGAATTTTTCTTTTATTCAACTGTCAAACTACCGAATCCTAAGACAGGAATTCGTATTTCCAATGTATCTTACCGGTCGCCGGTTAAAGCGGTTAAGATACTGTATGATTGAGAAAAACGCTTTACAATGCAGGGATAGTATGATATGATATCCGAGTATGAAAATCAGCCGATACTCAGAGGAGGGAGGACTCCGACCCCATCTTAGTGTCAGGCGGTCAGCAGGGAAAGTTATAATAGAATCCCTCGACAAGAAAGGAGAAATTATGATTTCTAAAGAAAAGAAAACAGCAATTATTAATGAGTATGCCAGAACACCCGGCGATACAGGTTCACCGGAAGTACAGGTAGCAGTTCTCACAGCCAGAATCCAAGAATTGACAGAGCATCTGAAGGCGAATCCGAAGGATCATCATTCCAGAAGAGGACTTCTGAAGATGGTAGGTCAGAGAAGAGGATTACTTGCATATCTGAAAGACAAAGATATCGAGAGATATCGTGCTCTGATCGAAAGGCTTGGTTTGAGAAAATAGGACGAGACAGAAGGCGGATATAAGGCTGGATTATGTCCAGTTTTGTCTGCCTTTTTCTTTTGTATTACAGGAAAGTTCATTTGTTCTTTTCGAGACTGTTGAGATGCGTAGCATCCCATGATCTCGCAACCAAGCGAAACACAATATTTGTTGAGGTAACAAAAGGTGGAAGAAGCATCCGAGACCACAAATATTTGCACAAATAATAACGGTCGATATGATTTGGAACGATTATTACAGATTGCGGAGAAGTCGTAGATATTTGCGGGAATATTTGTAGTTTCGGCATCTTCTACCTTGAGAAATATAAATAAGATTTCCGTTTATGATACAAGTCAGAAGAACTTCGGCTTATGTGAGCGGAAAGCAAGATGAAAAGGAGAGAAGATTATGTACAAGAGTTACACAATGGAACTTGCCGGTCGTACCCTTAAGGTAGATATCGGCAGAGTAGGTAAACAGGCTAACGGATGCGCTTTTATGCAATACGGTGATACAACGGTATTGTCTACGGCAACGGCGTCTGAGAAACCAAGAGAGGGAATTGATTTCTTCCCTTGCAGCGTGGAATACGAAGAAAAATTATATTCCGTAGGTAAGATACCCGGCGGATTCAACAAGAGAGAGGGGAAGGCTTCCGAGAATGCAGTGCTTACAAGCCGCGTGATCGACCGTCCTATGAGACCTCTGTTTCCAAAGGATTATCGCAATGACGTTACGCTGAACAATATGGTAATGAGCGTGGATCCCGAGTGCCGGCCGGAACTTGTAGCAATGATCGGTACTGCGATTGCGACATGTATCTCTGACATTCCGTTTGACGGTCCCTGCGCTATGACGCAGATGGGTCTTGTAGACGGCGAACTGATCGTAAATCCTTCCCAAGAGAAATGGGACAAGGGTGATTTAAAGATGACAGTTGCTTCTACGGCGCAGAAAGTTATCATGATTGAGGCGGGCGCCAATGAAGTGCCGGAAGACAAAATGCTTGAGGCGATATATAAGGCGCATGAGATTAACCAGACAATCATTGAATTTATTAATAAAATCGTAGCGGAAGTCGGTAAGCCTAAACATGAATATGAGAGTTGTGCGATTCCGGCGCAGATGTTTGAGGATATCAAGAAGATTGTGACACCGGAAGAGATGGAGACTGCCGTCTTTACTGATGAGAAACAGGTGCGTGAGGAGAATATCAGAAATATCACCGCTAAGCTGGAGGAAGCTTTTGCAGAGAACGAAGACTATCTTGCCGTGCTGGGTGAGGCGGTATACCAGTATCAGAAGAAGACTGTCCGCAAGATGATTCTGAAAGACCACAAGCGTCCGGACGGTCGTGCGCTCGATCAGATCAGACCTTTGGCAGCAGAAGTGGATATTATTCCGAGAGTACACGGTTCCGCTATGTTTACCCGTGGTCAGACACAGATTTGTAATGTGTGCACACTGGCGCCGCTATCCGAAGTGCAGAGAGTGGACGGTTTGGATGAGAACATTACGAGTAAGAGATATATGCATCACTACAATTTCCCTTCCTACTCGGTAGGTGAGACGAAGGTGAGCAGAGGTCCAGGACGTAGAGAAATCGGACATGGCGCATTGGCAGAGAGAGCTCTGATTCCGGTACTTCCTTCTGAGGAAGAGTTCCCGTATGCAATCCGTACCGTATCCGAGACTTTTGAATCCAATGGTTCCACATCCATGGCGTCCACATGCGCTTCCTGTATGTCTCTTATGGCGGCAGGTGTGCCGATTAAGAAAATGGTGGCAGGTATTTCCTGCGGTCTTGTGACGGGTGATGCGGATGATGATTTCGTATTATTGACGGATATTCAGGGACTGGAAGATTTCTTTGGCGATATGGATTTCAAGGTAACGGGTACGCATGACGGTATCACAGCCATCCAGATGGACATTAAGATTCATGGTCTGACAAGATCGATTGTGGAAGGCGCGATTGCAAGATGCCGTGAAGCAAGAGAATTTATTATGGCAAACTGCATGATGCCCGCGATATCTGCACCTCGTAAAGAAGTAGGACCTTATGCACCTAAGATTATCTCCATTCAGATTGATCCGGAGAAAATCGGTGATGTTGTAGGACAGCGCGGTAAGACGATCAATGAAATCATTGCGCGTACAGGCGTAAAGATTGATATCACAGATGACGGTCAGGTATCTGTATGCGGTACAGATAAAGTTATGATGGATAAAGCCGTAGATATGATCAAGATGATCACAACGGATTTTGAAGAGGGACAGATTTTCAAGGGAACAGTAGTCAGCATCAAGGAATTCGGGGCATTTGTTGAATTTGCACCCGGCAAAGAAGGTATGGTTCATATCTCCAAGATTGCGAAGGAGAGAATCAATCACGTGGAAGATGTGCTGACATTAGGAGATAAAGTGACTGTCGTATGCCTTGGCAAGGATAAGATGGGCAGAATCAGTTTCTCCATGAAAGATGTAGCTCAAGTTTAATATTCTTATAAAGATTGTGAAATAGAATAAACAGGGTGAGAGGTAATATGAAAAAACCAACAATATTAGTTGTCGATGATGTGGACATTAACAGAGAAATATTATGCGAAATGTTTCATGAATACAACACGATGCAGGCGGCAAACGGCAAGGAGGCAGTGGATATCATAGCTGCCAACCTTGACATGATATCCGTCGTGCTTCTGGATGTTGTAATGCCGGTTATGAGCGGCGTCGAAGTGCTGGAAGAGATGAAGAAGCAGAAGTGGATTGACAGTATTCCGGTACTGCTTATTACCGGGGAAGCGACAACCCAGATTGAGCGTAAGGCATACCGTCTGGGAGCGAGCGATATTATTAAAAAGCCGTTTGATGCTTTTATTGTAAAGCAGCGTACGATGAACGTGATAGAGTTGTATTACAATAAGCGGCATTTAGAAGAAATGGTAGCGCTTCAGACGAAAGTGCTGCGTAAACAGGCGGAAGAACTTCAGAGTATCAATGACCGCATTATAGATGTTATGAGTAGTGTGGTAGAGTTCCGTAATATGGAGTCAGGCGACCATGTCAAACGGGTAAAGACATTTACTAATATATTGGCGAAATATGTAGCACAGGAGTATCCGGAATATCATTTGGATAATTATGCCATCAATATGATTACTTCCGCGGCAGCGCTGCACGATGTAGGTAAAATAGTGATACCCGATGCAATTCTCTTAAAACCCGGCAGACTGACAGATGAGGAATTTGAAGTCATGAAATCACATACGACCAGAGGATGTGAGGTGATAGACATGCTGGCGGATATCCAGCAGGGTGAGTACGGCAAGGTCAGCTATGAAATCTGCCGTCATCATCACGAGAGATATGACGGGCGTGGCTACCCGGATCATTTAGAAGGTGAGAATATTCCGATTTCTGCACAGATTGTATCAGTAGCAGATGTGTACGATGCACTGGTTAATGAGAGATGCTATAAGGCGGCTTTTACAACGGAAGAAGCATACCGGATGATCACCAACGGAGAGTGTGGTACATTCTCTCCGAAGCTGATGCATTGTCTCTCCTTAGCAAGAGAAGAATTTGAATCCGTAGTAAACGGTACACATAGTGAGATGATATAGGTTTGCCGATTACCACCAAGTGGTTGATTCGGTAGCCTTCTCTTCACAATATTTGCAGCGGTAAACTTCCTTCTCTTCGTCCGCAAGTACGAAGATGTGAGGAAGTTCCTGCTCTATTGAGGTAATGCAGCGAGGATTTCTGCATTTGATGACATTCTTGATTTCTTTTGGAAGCACAAGCACTTTCTTATCTACAATTTCCCCGTCTTTAATTACATTGACTGTGATATTATGGTCGATAAATGCCAAAACATCCAAATCCAATGTGTCGATATCACATTCTACTTTTAAAATATCTTTTTTACCCATTTTATTGCTGCGTGCATTCTTAATAATTGCCACGGTGCAGTCTAATTTGTCTAATTGTAAATGGTGATAGATAGAGAGACTTTTTCCGGCCTCAATATGATCCAGTACAAAACCTTCTTCGATTTTTCCTACGTTTAACATATATAAACTCCTTTCTCTGACTTGAAATATCGTTACTGCTGTTGTATCTCGAGCAGTGTAAGAATCAGTGCCATCCTTACATAGACGCCGTATTTAGCCTGTTTGAAATATACGGCGCGGGGATCGTCGTCCACCTCCACGGAGATTTCATTGACACGAGGGAGGGGATGAAGTACCAGCATATCATCTTTGGCATGGGACATCTTGTCTTTGTTCAAAATATAGAAGTCCTTCAGACGGACATAATCTTCTTCGTTAAAAAAACGTTCGCGCTGTACTCTGGTCATATAGAGCAGATCCAGTTCCGGCATGCAGTCTTCCAGCCTGATGACCTCCGAGTAAGCAATCCCTTGTTCGGTCAGCATGTCTGTGATATAGTCCGGAACTCTTAACTCCGGCGGGGAGATAAAGAGAAAGCGGATGTTCGGATAGCGGACCAGCGCGTTAATGAGAGAGTGTACTGTTCTGCCGAATTTCAAATCGCCGCATAATCCGATGGTAAAGTTTCCCAGACGGCCTTTTAAGGCACGGATGGTCATGAGGTCGGTGAGTGTCTGGGTGGGATGCTGATGCCCGCCGTCGCCGGCGTTGATCACAGGAATCCCGGAACGGGTTGCGGCGACCATAGGCGCGCCCTCCTTGGGGTGGCGCATTGCGCAGATATCTGCATAACAAGAGATGATGCGGATGGTATCGGATACGCTTTCACCCTTAGAAGCAGAGGATGAGCCGGCGTCCGAGAAGCCTAATACCTGTCCGCCCAGATTCAGCATAGCCGCTTCAAAGCTTAATCTTGTACGTGTGCTTGGCTCATAGAAGCATGTCGCCAGCTTTTTTCCCTCGCAGGCATGTGCGTATTTCACCGGGTTAGCGGCAATATCGTCTGCCAGATCAAACAGTTTGTCCAGTTCTTCCACGGTGAAATCCAGTGGATTCATTAAATGTCTCATGTTTAACTCCATTTCTGCGCTGCTTTTTGCGCATAAACGAGTTTGTGGCAAGCAGCGCGCAGACACAAACTCGCGATTGAAAATTTTAATTTTCAATCTTTTCTCCTCCCATATACTGTCCAAAAAAATAGAAGAGAACATCTCTTCTATTTTGGTAATACATTATGATTGATATGTTAATAAATCTTCAACGGATTTTCTCTTAGGTGCAACGGGCGACTCATCAGGATAACCGACAGGAATTAGAGCGACTAATTCTCTATCCTCCGGAAGCTGTAACATAGCTTCTACGACAGCCTGATCAAATAATCCGAGAATAACGGTGCCAAGTCCCTGTTCATATGCAGCGAGACAGAAAGTCTGAGATGCAACGCCTGCGTCATACATCTGCCAGCCGTCGCCGCGGGGAGTGCTGTAAGAACCGTCGCGTTCGAAGCCGCTGCGATTTTTTAAGACGGTTACGGCAATCAGGACGGGTGCATTGGAAATAATTGTGCCGTTACCCGGATAAATGGAAGTTCCCTCTTTCGCAATCTTGTCTTTCAGTTCGCCTTCTATTGCGATATAGCGGGTAATCTGTGTATGCTTCCAACTCGGAGCATAGGAAGCGGTCTCGACAATCTGTGAAAGCAGTTCGTGAGAAACCGGATCAGCCTTAAACTTGCGGATACTTCTTCGTCCCAAGATACATTCCTTTGCAGTCATGCTATAACCCTCCTTTTTGTATACATTGTTTTGGTTAACAGCTATATTTTGTATATCATACCATAAAGACGAAGGGGATTCAACAGTTTTTCATATTGTGGAATAAGTAGTGGTATGTTATAGTGGTAATGGAATTTGCTAAATATGGAATCAGCCGAGTAAGGAATTTACTAAATAAGAAGTTTATATAGAAGGCATATAGAAGGAGAGACATATTATGGATGAAATGAAGAAGGAGACGCTGCAGGAGGAGAAACGACAGGAAGAGAGTAAGCCGGAAGAAAGCAAGGGGTATATGGAGAGAAAACGCTGGTTGTTCTTTGGGCTTCCCTTTACTTTTACAAAATATACGGTGACGGATGAAGTCATCACGGTTAACGAAGGGCTGCTTAACACAAGAGAAAACGACTGTTATTTATATAAAGTGCAGGATGTGGAATTACAGGTCAGTCTCGCAGAGCGTATCTTCGGGCTGGGAACTGTGGCATGTTACACGGGCGATAATACTCATCCGCAGTTATTTCTGGCACATATTAAGCATTCCAAGGAGATTAAGAATTATATCCTGAAAGCTTCCGAGGAGGCGCGCAGACGCCGTCGTACCTTGAATACCTTAAATATCGACGCGTCCGATATAGAAGAGATTGACGCGTAAGCGCCTATTTTGGCGGCTTTTCCTTTTCTAACAGAAGACGTTCAAAAAGAAGCCCGGTGACAAACCAGCAGGGAGCATAATCCAAGCGGATTACTTTGGCGAGGTTCCATCTGGAGCGCTCATAGTTCCAAGGACACAGCTCGCGTTTGCGAAGCCATGTTCCGGTTAGAAATTCACACGTGAAAATCAGGCCGGTATAGACCAGACCACGGAATATGAAGTTGCGGCGGCGCATAAGGCGTGCCAGCGGAGCAAGCAGGGCGGCAAGTCCGTAGATGGGAAACATCCAGACGGAAGTTTTGCATGGAAGGTGGAGGTCTCTTGTACGAAAAGCATGAAACGCAGTGAATATCATTTCCAGAAACCAACCCAGAAGTCCGCAGTGAATATAGTTGTGAATAAAGTTTTTCATAACAGTAGGATAACCGGATACAGGGTAGTTTAAACATAGCAATTCATAGAAATTATGTGTATGAAATCAACGCAACTGTTCGGAAAGGAGGCGAGCGCGTGAATTATAGGGAAGCAATGGAATATATGGAAGAACTGCATCAATACGGCGTAGTTATGGGGCTTACGACGATGAAGGAACTGTGTGCGCGTCTCGATAATCCGCAGGAACAGTTAAAATTTGTGCATATTGCGGGGACGAACGGTAAAGGCTCGGTGCTTGCCTATGTATCCACGGTATTGCAGACGGCGGGTTATAAAGTGGGAAGATTTATCTCACCTGCAGTTACGGATTTCAGGGAACAGTTTCAGGTAGATGGCAGGATGATAACGCAGTCAGGCTTATGCAAATATCTGGAGAGGGTAAAGCAGGCGGCTGAAGAGATGGCAGCCGACGGACTTGATCATCCGACAGTTTTTGAAGTGGAGACGGCGGTAGCTTTCTTATATTTCTTGGACAAACAATGTGATATTGTGGTGCTGGAGACAGGGCTGGGCGGAGCGCTTGATTCAACGAATGTGATCATGAACACGCTGGCGGCTGTTTTTACGTCTATCAGCATGGATCATATGGGCATTTTGGGCGACAGCTTGGACAAGATAGCGGCAGCCAAGTCAGGGATTATCAAGAACAAGTGTTATGTGATAAGCGCCAAGCAGCAGCCGGAGGTTATGAAAGTGCTCAGGCAATCGGCTCTTTTACGGAAGGCTAAGTTCTATACTGCTGATGTGGCGAGAGCCAAGAACGTTAAATATGGTATGACGAAGCAGTCTTTTACTTATGACAAGTATAAGAATGTGGAAATTGCGATGCCGGGACAGTTTCAGATAGAAAATGCCGTGGTGGCGCTGGAGACACTGTCAGCGCTTGAAAGGCAGGGATATTCCATTGCGGAAGATAAACTGCGCAAAGGATTTTTGCAGACCGTTTGGCACGGAAGATTTGACGTGATCGGCAAACGTCCGCTTTTTATTGCCGACGGGGCGCATAATGAGGATGCTTCGGTCAAATTGGCGGAGAATATAAGGTTCCATTTTACAAACAGAAAAATCATATATATAATGGGAATGTTGAAAGATAAGGAATATGATAAGGTCATTCGCAATACATATGAATTGGCAAATCATATCATCACGGTAACGCCGCCCGTCGCGGATAGGGCGATGCATGCCTATGAATTGGCGCAGGCGGTACGGGAATACCACGATAGTGTGACAGTGGCAGACAGTGTGCAGGAAGCGGTAGAGATGGCGTATCTGTTAGCCGGACAGGACAAAGACTGTGTGATTATTGCGTTCGGATCGCTTTCCTATCTTGGTGAATTGATGGACGTGGTGGAACATAGAGATACGATCAGGAGAGACTCTCATGGTAGATCAGAAGAAAATTGAAGAGGCAGTGCGGCTTTTGCTTCAGGGAATCGGAGAAGACGTGACAAGAGAAGGGCTTGCCGATACCCCTAATAGGATTGCGCGCATGTATGAAGAGATTTATAAAGGGATGGATGAAGACGCTGCCTTGCATCTGGCTAAGACTTTTGCGGTGGACAGCAACGAGATAGTGATGGAGAAAGACATCACGTTTTATTCTGTCTGCGAACATCATATGCTGCCGTTTTACGGTAAGGCGCATATTGCTTATCTGCCCAACGGAAGAGTGGCAGGTATAAGCAAACTGGCACGGACTGTCGAGGTGTTTGCCAGAAGATTACAGATACAGGAACAGATGACGACACAGATAGCCGAAGCGATCATGGATAATCTGAAGCCGCAGGGGGTCATGGTAATGTTGGAGGCGGAGCATATGTGTATGACGATGAGGGGCGTGGCGAAACCCGGCAGCCGGACGGTGACAATGGCGGTGAGGGGATGCTTTGAGCACGATCTGCGCTTACAGCAATATTTTTTTGAAATGATTAAGCGATAGCACACAACGACAACACAAAACAACAATGAATAACGGTTGTAATTAAACAAAAAAGGAAGGTCAGACATTTGAGAATAGGAAACAGAGATTTTACGATGAAAGGGCATACTTATGTAATGGGTATCCTGAATGTGACGCCGGATTCTTTTTCGGATGGAGGGAACTATCTGGAGGCTGATAAAGCCCTGTATCGTGTTGAACAAATGATTGGGGAAGGAATGGATATACTGGATATCGGCGGAGAGTCTACCAGACCGGGGTATACGGCGGTGTCCGATGAGGAGGAGATGAGCCGTGTACTCCCGATAATAGAGAAAGTTAAGTCGAGATTTGATATACCGATATCGCTTGATTCATATAAAGCTGAGGTTGCAAGAGCCGGTGTTCAAGCTGGGATAGATATGATTAACGATATCTCAGGTTTGAAGGCGGATACAAAGCTGGCGGAAGTGATTGCCGAGAGTTCACTGCCGTGCTGCCTGATGCATAACCGTGCTGAGGCGGTTTACGGCAACTATGTTGAAGAGCTGCTGTGGGATCTTGAAGCTACACTGGATATTGCTCATAAGGCAGGGGTGCAGGATGATAAGATTATTCTTGATCCGGGGGTTGGATTCGGCAAAACTTATGAGAACAATCTGGAGATTATTGACAGGCTGGAGATGCTGCATTCGCTTGGCTATCCGATTCTGTTAGGAGCCAGCAGAAAATCGGTAATCGGAATCGCACTTGATCTTCCGGTGGAGGAACGTATGGAAGGAACAATTGTAACGAGTGTGTACGCGGTCCTGAAAGGAGCTTCCTTCGTCAGAGTTCATGATGTGAAAGAAAATGTACGTGCGATCAGGATGGCGGAAACAATCCGGGACGGGTACAAGAAATAGAATGAAATAGACTGATAAAGTAAGGATAAGACGATGGACCAGATTATCATAGAGAATCTTCAGATATATGCGCATCACGGCGTGTATCGGGAAGAAAATGAAAAAGGACAGAACTTTTATATTAACGCGGTTTTGGAAACGGATACCAGAAATGCAGGGACATTGGATGACTTAGACCTCTCCACTAATTATGGAGAGGTCTGTACGTTTTTGAATCATTATATAACAGGGCATATTTATAAATTGATTGAGACAGTGGCGGAGAAGACAGCCGAGGCAGTGCTTCTTAAGTTTCCGCGGATCAGACGGATTATACTGGAAGTCCGCAAGCCTGAGGCGCCGATTGCGCTGCCCTTTGAATCGGTGTCGGTCAAGATTACACGGGGATGGCATAAGGTGTATCTGTCCTGCGGTTCTAATATGGGAGATAGAAAAGCGCATCTTGACGGAGCGGTGGATGCGCTGCGGGTTGATGAGAAGTGCCGGGTGCTTCGCGTCTCCGACTGGATCGAGACAAAACCCTATGGCGGTGTGGAACAGGAGGATTTTCTGAACGGGGCAATTGCGTTGGAAACATTGTATACGCCGGAAATGCTATTGGAGAAAATCCATGAGATTGAGTATGCGCATGGCAGAGAACGTAAGATACACTGGGGACCCCGCACATTAGATTTGGACATAATATTGTATGAGAATTGTGTAATGTGTACGCAGGAACTGACGATTCCTCACGTAGATATGCATAACAGGTGCTTTGTTTTAGAACCGCTGATGCATATTGCGCCTTATGAACGTCATCCGCTGACCGGGCAGACTGTCAGACAGATGTATGAAGCAGTGAGTCGGAGAGAAGAAAACCGATAATTTAAATTTTCGTTCTATGCAAAGAGCAGTATAGAAATTGGCATTACAGAAATGAGCAGTACAGAAGTGAGGAGAACAGGAGAAATATGATTGAAATGTATGTAAAGAAAGTGTCGCTTGAATCTGCACGCAAAATCTATATGACTTATTTGAAGACGGATTTTCCCTCCGAAGAGATTAAACCGTTTGCAGTGATTGAGAAAATGTGGAACAATGACAGTTACTATGTCTACGCTTTTTATGAGAAGGCGTCAGAAGACGATACGGGGAAGAGCATGTATGATCAGCGGGATATATTGTGCGCATACGCCTTTCTGCTTGCAGATAATACGAAGCATACGTTATTATTGGATTATTTTGCGGTTTGTAAAGACAGAAGAGGAGAAGGATATGGTTCACGTGCGATTGCTCTTCTTCGGGAGGTCTGTGCGGACCGTGATGTGCTGGTGGTGGAAGTGGAAGACGATGAACTGCCGGATATCAGCGCGGAGATACGAAATACGAGGAAACGCCGTATTTCCTTTTATACTGAGGCAGGATGCCGCATGACGGATGTGAGAAGCCTTGTCTGGGGAGTTAATTACCGCATTATGATTCTTCCGCTCAGAGAGGAATATGCCGTTGAACATGATGCGGAAGGAATCTCTGAGAAGGTACGCGCTCTCTACAGAGGTATGTATAATGAAAGAGAATTGCAAAAACATTTCGCAATTCTCTCGTAGTAAATATTATATTTTGTGAGATTTCTTATCAATTATCAGCGGAATGCAGCTAATCTAATTCTGCCAGTGCCGCCTGCATTCCGGCGTCAAAAGTCGTGACATTGACAGGACCGAACGTGCTTGTTTTGTAGACGGGCGCAGCCTCTTTAAAGCCGTTAAAGTACACATACTCAGATGTGATATTAATATTCTGGTATACGCCCTCACGCACAAGTTCCTGCGAACTGCCGTCCGTAAACATTCTCTTAAGAGCGGGCGCATCCTTGGAACTGACCTGATAGTATATGTAATCGCCGTATACGTTAAACATATCGATCCGGTCGTTGGTCAATATTTCTACCACATCGCTGTTCATCGAATAGCGGCACAGTCTGTAGTTGTTTTCCACATCCATATAATAAACGTATCCGTTTTGATAGATAGGATTCCAAATGTTTCCCTGCCATACGACGGAAGAGGTGTCGTTAGCCGTGTTAAGCGCATACAGATAATGGTCTTCGTCGGTTCCGTTATAGTAGATTATGCCGTCAACATAACAGCTTGGGTTAATGATGGCGTCCGGATTGACGGTCTGCTTATCCTTTTTGTTAATCTTTATTTTCTCTAAGGAGATAGAGCTCTTAGCGTCTAATTTCTCATAATATAAATAATTGCCGCACAACTGCATAGAGACAATGTGACAGCGGTCCATACCGGTAGCGCTTTTGCCATTTAGTTTGCTGCGGTAGATACCATAAGAACCACGGACGGAACCAAGGTCGGAACCACCGCCGGCATTAGCCATGGCATAATAGAGATAATCACCGCCTGCGCATATATGAGAAGAAGAACCGTCGTGCAGTTTCTTGATGTCGGTCTCGTCAGGATTCATCGAGTAAAGTGAGTAATTGTCGTATGCATTCGCGAAATAAACACGTCCGTCATACTCGCAGAAATAGCCGTTATTATTGAGATTGCCGGGAGTATTGCCCACCGTATTCTCATCATTTAAAGGAATGTAGCTGGAGATGAGAGCGAGTACAAATAGAACGATGATGATAACACTTGTTACAGAAATGGCAAGTATATTTTTTTGTTTGGATGTCATAATTTCCTCCGCTTTGAGTCTTTTCTTAATAGGAATATTATAGCCTTAAACTGTCTTGCTATCAAGGGGGATTTGGGTTAAGATTATAGCAGAATACAGTACAATATGCGAAAGGATAAAATATCATGGATTTGTTGGAACTGCGCGGTAAGTTGGACGGGATTGACGAACAGATTGTGAAGCTCTATGAAGAGAGGATGGAGATTTGTTCGCAGGTGGCTGACTATAAGATTAAGACGGGTAAGAAAGTGCTTGATAGGGAGAGAGAGGAAGAGAAACTTCGCAAAGTGTGCGCGCTCACCCACAATGAACTTAACGCTCACGGTGTGCAGGAACTGTTTGAACAGATTATGTCTTCGAGCCGCAAGCTGCAGTACAGCAAACTGGCTAAGCAGGGAACGGGCGGCAAACTGCCGTTTATCGGTGTAGACAAGCTGGATACGGAAAGTGCGAGGGTAGTATTTCAAGGTGCGGAAGGCGCATATTCCCAGATGGCGATGCTCCAGTATTTCGGCAGCGGTGTTAACAGCTTTCATGTGGACACATTTCGTGACGCTATGGGGGCTATTGAGGAGGGCAGTGCGGATTACGCCGTTTTGCCGATAGAAAATTCTACGGCAGGCATTGTTAATGAAATCTATGATTTGCTGGTAGAGTACGAGAACTATATCGTAGGAGAGCAGATTATTAAGATTGAACATTGCCTGATGGGGCTTCCGGGTACAGACATGACGCAGATTAAGACTGTTTACTCGCATCCGCAGTCTCTTATGCAGAGCGCAAGATATCTGAATGCGCATGACAACTGGCGGCAGATCAGTATGCAGAACAACGCATTTGCAGCGCGTAAGGTCAGTGAAGACAAGGATTTTAGTCAGGCGGCGATAGCCAGCGAGCAGGCGGCGAAGATATACGGATTGGATATTTTAGAGCGGGGTGTGAACCAGTCGGAGACAAACTCCACCAGATTTATTATTGTCACTAACCAAAAGATATTTCTGAAGGATGCAGGAAAAGTAAGTCTGTGTCTGGAAGTGGCGCATGAGAGCGGTTCTCTCTATCATATGCTGTCCCATATCATCTACAACAATCTTAATATGACAAAGATTGAGAGCCGTCCGATAGAAGGACGGAATTGGGAGTATCGTTTCTTTATTGACTTTGAGGGGAATCTGGCGGACACAGCGGTGAAAAACGCACTGCGCGGTCTGCGTGAAGAAGCGAGAATGATGAAGATTCTGGGAAATTATTAAGGATATCGTAAAGATACCGAAAGAGAGTGAATTATATGAATACGACAAGGGGGATGATACTATGAGACAGGAAGAATTGATTATATACAGGAACTTTGAGAACGGAAAGATATTAAGCGATATGGTCTGGCTGATGGACAGTTACCGTTCGGGCGATAACAGGATGCGTCCGCTGTTTTTTGAATGTATGAACGGACTGCTCGAGATGGCGGCAACCCATGGCTTCTCAGGGAATTTATGGCATTGTTATCTGACAAATCTTCTGGTGAATAACGTGAACAGCTACAGTGTGGCTTGTGAAATCAGAGGAGAGGTGGAAGGCAGCGTCAATCAGCTTGCACTGCATGATATCGCTATTTTCAAAG
>VSOA01000067.1 GCA_009774585.1 Lachnospiraceae bacterium | reverse complement strand
AAGATATACTGTATATAAACAGCATAAGATTAAACAGACTCGACAATGGGAGGGAATTATCATGAAAGCTATCGGCATACCAGTACTGATCATCCTTATACTATTAATTCTTTTCGTCATCTTTATGGCGGTCGGATATGTCAAGGCGCCACCGGACATGGCATACATTATATCCGGATTCAAAAAGAAATCCAAAATCGTTATCGGCAAAGCAAGCATCCGCATTCCGTTCTTCGAGCGGCTGGATAAACTGAACCTGCGTCTGATTCCGATTGACGTCAAGACGAGCAACGCGGTTCCGACGGCCGACTACATCAATATTAACGTGGACGCCACCGTTAATATCAAAATTAGCAGCGAAGCCGACCGGCTCCGCCTTGCCGCCGAAAACTTCCTGAATAAGAATACCGAATACATAGGCGGTGTTGCCAGAGAGGTTCTGGAAGGCAATGTCCGTGAAATCGTCGGTAAGATGCGTCTGGAAGAAATGGTTTCCGACAGACAGAAATTCGCTAATCTCGTCAAAGAGAATGCTGAACCGGACTTAGCTGCGATGGGACTCGATATCGTCAGCTTCAACGTACAGAATTTCGTGGATGGAAACGACGTCATCGAGAATCTAGGTATTGACAACATCGTAAAGATTAAAAAGACCGCCGCTATCGCAAGAGCGGAAAGCGAACGCGATATTAAAGTAGCGCAGGCTGCCGCGGATAAAGAGTCCAATGACGCCGCCGTTGCCGCACAGACAGAAATTGCCAAGAAGCAAAACGAACTGGCAATCAAGAAATCTGAATTGCAGCAGGAATCCGATACCAAGAAGGCTATGGCGGACGCAGCTTACGAAATTCAGAAAGAAGAACAGCGTAAGACCATCGAAGTCACCACCGCCAACGCAGATATTGCAAGGCAGGAACGTGAAATTGAATTAAAACAGAAGCAGGTTGCCGTCAAGGAACGCGCATTGGAAGCAGAAGTCAAGAAACAGGCGGACGCCGACAAATACGCGGCACAGCAGAAAGCAGACGCTGCTCTCTACCAGAGGCAGAAGGAAGCGGAGGCAAAACAATTCGAAGCACAGCGCGAAGCGGAGGCCAGAAAAGCGCAGGCTGAGGCAGACCGCTTCTCCAAAGAGCAGGAAGCAGAAGGAATCCGCGCCGTCGGCGAGGCGGAAGCATCCGCCATTCAGGCGAAGGGTATCGCTGAAGCCGAAGCAATGGAAAGAAAGGCGGAAGCTTACGCTAAGTACAATAAAGCTGCCGTGGCAGAGATGATGATTAAAGTCCTGCCCGATATCGCCGCGAAGATTGCCGAGCCGTTAGGACAGATTGACAAGATTACCATCATCGGCGGAGGTGACGGCGACTTAGGCGGAGTCAATCAGGTCGCGGGAAATGTACCCGTCGTCATGGCAAAGCTTTTTGAAAGTATGAAGGAAGCGACCGGCATCGACTTATCCGAAATCATCAAGGCTGATACTTACGATGCGAAAGTTAACCGTAATGTCAACGTGACCGGATTGGATGACGTGAACGTCGTAATTAAGAATACGGAACATAACGCATAGCATTATAATAATGAAAAAGACATATCGCCGCGGGCACGCTTGCGCTGCCTTGTGATATGTCTTTTTCATTATTAATTTATTCTGTTCTACTCATGCCTAAGCGCTTCAATCGGACTCAACTTCGCCGCTTTTTTCGCCGGATAGATTCCGAAGAAAATACCTACCGCCGATGAGAAAATCGCCGCAAACAGCACGGTTGTTACCTTGACCTGCGCCTGAAATCCCATAACACTGCAGACACCCACCGCGCCTACACTGCCAATCAAAATACCGATCAGACCTCCAATCAGCGTAATAATACCTGCTTCCGCCAGAAATTGCAGCAGGATGGACCCTGTCCTTGCTCCCAGCGACTTACGGATACCGATTTCTCTCGTACGCTCCGTCACAGAGACAAGCATGATATTCATAACGCCGATACCGCCCACCAGAAGCGAAATAGCAGCCACGAAAGAGATAAAGACCGTAATGACGCTCAAAATACTGTCAATCTGCGACTGCGCATCGGCAAAACTCTCCATCATGATCTTCTTTTCTCCGCGGACATTGTGCTTGCTCTCCATCAGCCTAAGAGAGTCCGCCGCTACCTGCGAAGAATACTCAGCGCTCTCTCCCACAATATAGAATTGCTGGAAATCTTCCACCCAGAACCCGTATCCGCCTCCTAGGGTGGAAATCGGCATTTCTACTTGTAAATAACCGCTGCCGTTTAGCATGGAAAGCATTGTAGACGCACTGTCCTGTCTGACGCCCACAATCGTCATCTCCTGCGTAACGTTATAAATCGTCACGTCAAAGTTCATACCCACCACGTCCGTCGTGCCAAAAAGCATTCTTGCGCTCGTCTCATTGACGACGCAGACTTTATTGCCGGATAAATAATCGCTTTCCGTAAAATATCTTCCCTTGGCAATCGGCTCCTTTGCAACGCAATATTGCAGCGCCGCGTTACCCGCATATACCAGCGCGTCAAAATTTCCTTTACGCCCCTCCGCAGCCGCCCACATCGAGTACTGTGGCGTTACGCCTTTGACATGTTCTACTTTTTCTTCAATCAGTTCAAAATCCTCATCCGTGAAAGTTACATCATTGCCTTCCACGGAATCATTCGTGTAGAGCGCTACCTGCCCGCCTGCCATGCTGTCCAGCTCACCGTTGATCTGACTCCTCATACCGTTACCGATAGAAATAATCAGAATAACCGAGGCGATACCTATGATAATACCTAACATGGTAAGCACGGAGCGTCCTTTATTGCTCTTGATATTCATCAGCGCAATCTTAATATATTCCCATATCTGTGCCATTGTATCAACC
Organism: Lachnospiraceae bacterium; assembly: GCA_009774585.1. GTDB lineage: Bacteria > Bacillota > Clostridia > Lachnospirales > Lachnospiraceae > UBA3282. The sequence continues at coordinate 11,660 of VSOA01000067.1, read as the reverse complement.
TATCCCTTTCCTGCCATTTTTCTTCTCTAATGTCTAATTCTGCGGGATAGCTGTTACCGGCATTCCTTCTGTCAGATCCTGACCCATTGTCATAATGACTGCTTCGCCTTCCGACAGCCCGTCTGTAATCTCGCTGTAACTGTCAGAGGAGATACCCGTTGTAATACGTTTCTTAGCAACCATTCCGTTCTCTGCTACAAATACAAAGTCGCCTTCCACATCTGTGTTGATTACCTCCACCGGAATCATCACAACGCCTTCTGCTTTTGCCGTATGTATTTCCACTCTTGCCTCCACACCAAGATAGATGTCTTCATCCGGATTACTCACTTCTATTTCGGCGCCCACGACTGCCGCGCCGCTCTGATTGGTAGTTGCCATACGATTGATTTTCGTAACTTCACCGTCATACTTTTTACCGCCGATATCGATGGAAACCGTTTGTCCTAACTGTATTTTCTCCAAATCATATTTCGATACGGTAATCGTTACTTTGACCTTCTCCGTGCTCTCCACCGTTACCAGCTTCGTGCCTTCCTGCGGCGTAGAGCCTTCCACAGCTTCCACCTCCGTGACGACGCCATCGAAATCCGCCAGAATACCGCCTGCCACCTCTTCCACCGCATCGAGAGTCTTCTGTCCTTCAATCCGCTCCATCTGTGTATTGGCCTCCAACTGGCTCTTGCTTCCGCTGTCCATAGAACCTCCCTCGGAACTGCTCTTCTGGGATTTCATCTCGGAACGGTACTCTTTGTAAGCGGCAATTTTCTCCTGATACAGTTCCACCTCTTCCTGCCATGCAAGAATATCCTTGTTGTTCTGCTGTTCATAGGTATTGAACTGTATTAATTTCTGAAGGTTCAGATACTCCTCAGACCCCGGCTGATCCGACCAGTCTAAAAGAGAAACCTGCAGGAGCGTTCCTTCATGTGCCAGCCACGTTTTCTTGTCATCTATTTTCTTCTCTAATTCCTTGACATAATTCTCACTATCCGTAATCTGCTGTTCCAAGACCTCAAGATTGATATTTGCCTCTCCGAGTTCCGCTATGTACTTGTTATCTTTATATATAGAACTCTCATAGCCGCCTTCATTGGCCTGAAGCTTAAGTTCCGCTACCTGTCTTGCACTTTCAAGCGCTTCCGCATCATACGTCACAAGCGGCTGACCTTTCTTAATGCTGTCTCCTGCTGACACATTCACCGTACCAATTTCAACTGCTACCGGCGCAAAGTATGTTTTCGTCTCCTCGCTCTTGACCGTACCGCTGGTATTCAACGTCTGTTCGATGTCCCCTACTTCCGCCGTCGTGGTATAGACTACGACGCCGGCGTTCTTAGCTGCGATGGAATTAACAGTCATAAAGAGTACGATCACCACTGCAATTCCTCCAAATACACAGCGTCTCACAATTTTCTTCTTTTTCTTCTTATCCATAGGCGTCTTCGGCGCTTTCTCTGTTTTCAAATCTTTTTTCATGTCTTTTACTCCCTGCTCCTTCTTTTCAGATTTTATTTGCTCTGCCTCATCCATATCATACCGCCTCTTTCACATCATTCAAATAATCTTCTACAATCCTGCCGTCCATGATTTTAATAACTCTCTTCGCCTGTGCCGCAATGTCATTATCATGTGTAATCAGAATCACCGTTCTGCCTTCCTTGTGCAGTCCTTTTAAAATCTCCATGATTTCTCTCGTAGAATTGGAATCCAGATTACCAGTTGGCTCATCCGCAAGTATGATTGGTGGCGCCTGCGCTATCGCTCTGGCAATCGCTACTCTCTGCTGCTGTCCGCCGGACATCTCTGACGGTTTATGGTCTTTGCGGTGCTCAAGCCCTACTTTATTAAGTGCTTCATCGGATAACTGTGCCCTTTCCCGCTTCGGTACACCACGATAAATGAGTGGCAGCTCCACATTCTCAAGAGCCGTCAGGCTGGGAATCAGATTGAATCCCTGAAAAATAAATCCGATTTCCTGATTGCGAATATCAGATAACTCATCATCCGTCATACCCGCTACATCATGTCCATGCAGATAATAGCTTCCGCTTGTCGGAACATCCAGACATCCTAACATATTCATCAGCGTGGATTTGCCGGAACCGGAATGCCCGATAATCGCCACGAACTCCTTCTCGCAAATCGTCAGACTCACATGGTCCAGCGCCTTCACTTCATTCTCACCGGGATTATATATCTTGCACATATCCCGAATTTCAACCAGAGCGTCCATATAAACCTCACCTTTCTGTTTTCTTGTTCTATCATTTAAAAAAATCTGCGCGGAGAATGCCGTATTTCAGGCCTTCTCCCGTGTGAGAAAGATTTGCCTTGCAAATCGTAGTACTTCTCACACTATTCCCATTATATGTAACGAATGAGCCTGTCATTTTTCTTCAAGTAAAAAATTTTATGTAGTTTTTTATAAGTTCAAACCGCCACATACATTTTCTATACCATAAAATAGCAAGCCATTCTTAAAATCATATTGGTAAAACCTTAATCTTATCTTAATTTCTGTTTTCATCTCTACATAATATATAACCGTAAAATGTCTCAGAATGATTACCACATCATTTAAAATATTATCACAACGTTTTCCGTATCACAATAATTGCTATTACAATAAAAAGAACGCCGGTCTATAGACTGACGCCCTTTCATGATAAATCGTTCGTGTAAAACTACTGATTAAGCTTTTTCAACCGGAACCCACAATTCGCAAACCAGACCGACTTCACCTTTTTCAAAATAAATTTCATAGTCCGTATCGTCTGTCTGCATATATCCAGTCTGCGGAATAAACTCCTTAAAGAATTTATCCCATGTCTCGCCTATGCAGTCACCGTCGGGACCCATACATTTAAAGACCGCATAATCCGCCGGAGTTGTCTCCCACATGGAATATCCGGCGGGCGCCCCGTTTGCCACCATGGATTCAGCGCTGCTAAGCAGACGCTCTACTCCGGTCATATCCGTGTTCTCATCCACCGCAACGCCGATTCCGTAGTTAAAATGCTTCTCATCCTTTTTGGCAGGACTGCACAAACCATACAAATCCTTTTTGCCGTCAGAGCGAAGCTGCCTCATCGGTTCAATCAGCTTCTTCTCATCACATTCCGCCCAGAAATCCGGAATACTATGGTCATTGTCGTCGGTGCTGATTTCGTTCGGAAATGCCTTTACCAATGCGATAAACTTTTGACTGTCTCTGTGCTCCATTCTGTAATCCATAACACTACCACCTTCCAATGTAATTTTGATTACAAGAGGATTAAACAGGTGAAGTTTGGCGCCTTTCTGCTTTGCCTGCTTCGGAGTCGAACCGTGAAACCGCGAAAAAGCTTTGGAAAAACTTTCCGGAGATTCATAGCAATATTTATATGCCGCATCAATTACCGATATATCCGTTGTCTGAAGTTCCTGCGCCGCCAGCGTAAGACGTCTCTTGCGAAGATACTCGTTAGGCGTCATTCCGGCAATAAAGCTGAATGTCCGGTGAAAGTTGTAGCTCGACATGTGGACGCATCTTGCGACTTCGGCATAGCCTATGTCCTCGTAAATATGTTCTTCCATATAACAGATTGCTTGCTGTATCAGTTGTATCGACATATTCCTCACACCCCTTGTATGCACTCATTATAATTGACTGCATCCGGAAAGTCCTATCCTCGCTTGCACAAATCTGTCCCGTCAACATTGCCTCTATCGCCATCGTTCCAATCAGCATTGCCTCTGCCGGCAGTCGTCTCAGCATACCAGACCACATTTTATCATATCGCTATTCCTTACTGCGTCACATTCGTCCGCGTACTGTCCGCTACCGTATGCTTTGAAGGCACATGCGCATTCTTCAAAATCGGGCTGAGCGGTTTATAGATTAACAGTGTAACTCCCGAAGCTGCCACGCTCTTTATAATATTGATCGGCGCTACGGCAAAACACACGAAAGACGTAACATTGTTGATATTACCGTTAATTTCCGCACCTGCCGCAATAATTGCCTCCATAGGCATACCGAACAGCTTAGAAAATGCCGGCAGCAGATACACACCGTTAAACGCCGTCCCGAATACCGTCATAATCACGGAACCGATCACACATGCCAAAACGGCTCTCTTCCTCGTCTTCTTGAACATATAGAAGATTGATGCCGGAAGAATCAGACTGCATCCGATGACAAAGTTGGCAAGGTCGCCCACAAACGCGGTGCTCGTTCCCTTAATGACAAGCTTCAATAATATCTTACATAATTCAATCATAACTCCCGCCACCGGTCCGAAAGCAAAAGTTCCCACAAGTGCCGGTATCTCACTGAAGTCCAGTTTGTAGAAGCCGGGCGCCAAGAAAGGAATCGGGAAGTCAAAGATATGTAGAATAACAGCCAGCGCTGAAAACAACCCAATCATCGTCATCTTTCTCGTACTTAAAATACGTTCCGTAACTTTGTCCCGCTTATACACATACTTCTCAGCTGCATAAGCAATCAAAAACAAGCCCGTTGCGACACCTACGCAGACCAATACAAAAACTAAATTGTCCGCAATACTTTGTAATAATCCGTTACCCATTTTTTCCTCCATTCCGAAACGCCTCCCGTAACGTATTTAAAGACGCTTCTGTCATCATGTTGTCGGAAAAAGTTCTTACTTCGTTCTGCTTCAAAAATAAAAACCCCGAAACCTATGTTCCGGGGTCACAAATCAAAGCAAACAATCTTCCACACGGTAGAACCGTATGTCGTCCTGCTGTTTCTTCTCTCATCCAGACTTTACTGTCGGTTTTGGAATTTCACCAAATCAGCCGCTGCTGCATCAACCGGTCTGTTTTCGCCATCAGCACTGTCGCTGATATCGAAACAAGTTCACCTTCATGCTTAAGCGGGTCGCGGACTATACCGCCGGTAGGGAATCACACCCAACCCCGAAGAACTTTTTCTGATATTAAAATATATGATCATGCGGTAATACCGCTGACAGTTACGAGTATACACCATGTGAGACTCTATCGCAAGAGGAATTTTTCATGCCGGGTGTATCCAGCGCTAACTGTAATCGCCCAATCTGTAACTTTTACCCTAATTCCAGTTCCCTCATATCAAGGAACAAATCCTCATAAATCCCGGCTTTCACCTTCTCTGAGAAGGTATACTGCACCGGTTCTTTCTGATGATCGAAATCATACACCGTAATAATCCGCTGCTTGGCGTCCACAATCCAATACTCCCGTACTCCCGCCTCCTCATACAATACAAGCTTTCTCACATAGTCCATACTTCTGCTGGACGGAGAGACAATCTCGATCACCCAGTCCGGCGCGCCGTGGCATCCTTTTTCATCCAGCTTATCCCTGTCGCAGACCACGGTGATATCCGGTTCCACGTAGTTATGGATATCGTCTTTGATATAGACTGCAAAAGCTGACGGAATCATTTTGCACTTTCCCTTATTTCTTTTAATATACAGATAAATCTGTGTAGAAAGTTCAACCAATATCTCCTGATGCGTCAGCGTCGGCGTTACCATCATGAACATCTCACCGTCGATCAGCTCCGCCCTCTCTCCTTCCGGAAGAGCCTCGATATCCGCAGTCGTATAACTTCCCTTGCGTACTCCATTCTTCCCGCCCTCAATCGTCATAAAGTATCCCTCGCTTCCGATGCTTTCAATTCTTGCATGTTCCATAAACATATCCTCCTTTTTCGTCCGGCAGGGAATCGTGTCCTATGGAACAATCATGCTTCTCCGCATTCTCCTCCGCCGCTGTTTGATTTGTTGTGTTGAGTAAAGCGGCAGAAATTGCCCGAATGTGCGATTGCACGTTTCATTGATTACTCTTGTTTGAATTATCATATATTATTTCATGCTAAATGTCAAGGTCAAAATTGTCGCATTCTCATTGAACTCCACCACGATTACAGCACTTTTCTATCACATAAAAACCCCTCAAAGTATGCATCTAACATACCTTGAGGGGGTTATTCTTTCATAGTGATCAGAAGAACATTCCCGTCACCATATTCTTCTGCTGCATCTGGCGTTTGATCATCAGCATCCGATACTCGTTCAGAACTTCTTTCTTCTGCTTCTCTGAGATTGCCTTCGGAAAATCCAAATCTTCCAGACGGCTTCTTGAACCAAGCTGTTCAAGAGAAGCTCTGTTATTATAATTGAAAGTATGCTCCAAACGGTTCGTATAAGCCCCTATATCGCTTCTCTGCGCAGACACCATATCCAATGCCTTATCAATACTGTCCAGACTGAAATCTTCGGATGTCACATCAAGGTCTGCAATGCCAAGCGCCTCCAATGTGGCATTCGTCATCTGAATCTTCATACCGCCGCCATTGGGATTCGTCGCCAGATCCATGTCCGCCATACTCCCATCGAGTAACTTCTGCTCATTCAGAGATGTATCTTTCGCCAGCGACTGAATTCCTTCTTTCAGTTGGTCAATCTCTCTCTGATAAATCTTCTTATCGCCTGCGGAATTTAAACCGTTCATAGAGCGCAGTGCAAGATCGCGGATTCTCTGAAGATAATCCGTCACTCCGTCCAACGCGCCGTCCGCCACATTCAGAACGCCTATTCCGGCTTTTGCATTCTCAGCTCCGACACTTAAGCCCGTCTCCTCCCGCTGCATTTTCTGCGCAATCGCGAGCCCCGCTGCATCGTCTGCCGCCGAATTAATTCTTTTTCCGCTGGAAAGATGAGAATATGATTTAAAAATACTGTTACTACTGCCGCCAGTCATCATTACACTCATACCTGCGCCTCCTTCCCTGCTTCTATTCTATGCTTCGTTAAGGAAATAATTGCCGTTTTATGTATTCTTTGGCAAACTCCCACTTCTATCTTTATCATATCCGCATTCCCGGAAAGCGTCAAGATATTTTGGAGACTTTTGTTGCCTTTTATTGCCTTCTCAATGATCTTATCAACCCTTCACGCCACCGGCTACAAGACCATTTTGTATGAATCTTTGCAGACACATAAACACAATCATAATCGGCAGTGAAGAAATCACCGCAGCCGCTGAGAACATCGTCCAGTGCGCAGCAAACTGATCACTGATAAATGACTGTAAGCCGAGAGCCAGCGTCATCTTGCCCGGCGTCTGTAAGAAAATGGATGTAATTACATATTCACTGTACGTCGCTATAAAAGAAAACAAGAACAGTACCGCTAATTGCGGCATCGCCAGCGGCAGGATGACCTTATAAAAAACCTGAAACCGGTTTGCACCATCCACCAGCGCCGCCTCATCAAGCTCCACCGGAATCCCGTCAATATAAGATTTCAGAAGCCATATGTTGAAAGCGCTTCCGCCTGCAAGCACAAAAATCAGTGCCAAACTGCTGTCAACAAGACCGAATTGATATATCAGAATATAGTATCCCGCAACTGCCATACTGTTCGGAAATACCTGCAGTACCAGCAGCGACATCAGTCCGTATTTTCTTCCTGTAAAGCGCAACCGCGCAAAAGCATAAGCTGCCAAAGAAGTTAAAACAAGCTGAATGACCGCCACGATCAGGCACAATTTCAGGGAGTTCCAGACCCACAGTACAAAATTGGTCTCTGTAAATAACTTCACATAATGCTCCGTACTTAATTTTTGCGGAAATAGAGAGGATAAAAAGAAACTGTCTCCCGCCGAAAATGACGACATCACAATCCACAATGCCGGAAAAATTACCACTACCATCGTAATCCATATTACCAGTCTGCTCATCCACAAACTTCTGCGTTCCGAAGGGGACATTTTTTCACGATATTTCATTCTTAATCCACCTCCTTAAACGAGCCGGACATATGCATATTGATCAGTGTAAATGTACCGACAATAATAAAGATCAGCACGCTGAAAGTTGCCGATAGTTCATACCTGTTTGACCAAGTGGTCATTTTGTAGGTGGTGCTCGCCAGAATATCCGTATATCCGGCGAACTGATTATCCACCCTTGCCGGTCCGCCCTGTGTAATCATATAGATATTGCCAAAATTATTGAAATTCGACGCAAAAGTGGATATGACAAGCGGTATCGAAAGCTTGGTCACCATAGGCAGCGTAATGCTCTTAAAACATTGAAATTTCGTTGCGCCGTCAATCCTTGCCGCCTCATAATAGTCATTGGAAATCGCCTGCAGGCCTCCGAGACAAACATTCATCATATAGGGAAAACCAAGCCAGATATTGACGATGATTATACCTGTGCGTGCCCAGAACGGATCTGTAAGCCACGGAATATTCCACGCGATACCGGCTGCGTGAAGCAGATTGTTAATACCGCCGTACTGTTCATTCAAAAGTCCCTGCCATGCCAGAATCGCTATGGTAGACGGCAGCGCCCACGGAACGATCAATATGGAACGGTATATCTTTGATTCCTTCATACGCGGATTATTCAAAAGGATCGCCAGAATAAGCCCCATCGCATAGGAACCCGCCGTACTGATCAGTGCAAAACATACCGTCCAGCCGAGCACCGGAAAGAAAACCTGCCTGATATTCCCTGTCAGTACGGTAATATAATTCTCCAATCCCACAAAGGAAAAATCGCTTAAGTGATACATGTTATAGTTGGTAAATGAAATAAATATCGTATACACGATGGGCAGGCAGGTAACGACCAGTATTGATAACAATGCCGGCGCAAGATACCCGTATGCCTTTGGATTGTTCTTTTTTCTCATAATCTCACTACTTTCCTGAATTCATCAGCGCAACCGCTTCCTCCAACTGCTTCACCATATTGTTCGCCGCCTCTGCCGGTGTCAGCTCTCCCGTCCACATGGAACGGATATTATTCGTATGGATTCCCCAAAGCTGTCCCATCTCAGATACGGTCGGCATCGGTTCTCCGTCATTAATCTGGGCGATGAATGCCTTGGAATACTCGTTCCCCTGTATCGTCTCGTTTGTCTGATCGGATAATTTCGCCGGAATCCTGTCGCCGGATTCATACATCTCCATTGCACCGTTGTCTATCAGGTACATGATCATTTCCCATGCTTTATCCTGCTTGCTGCTCTTGTTGCTCACGAAACTGATCTGAGTTCCGACCGGTGTGACAAAAGGCTGTCCGTTAAACGTAGGCATCCTCGATATGCCGAAATTGGTACCGGCAGATGTAAATCCATCGATATCCCATGGTCCGCCGATAAAATACGCCGTCTGTCCGTTCTGGAAGTTGCTTCTTGCGATGTCCGCCGTAACGTCTGCGGATAACAAATGATATTCGTTACATAAATCGTTGATAAACTCATACGCTTTGACGGCGCCCTCATTTGCTAAACCGATATCAGAAACATCATAAGCGCCGTTTTCATATTGAAAAATATAACCGCCGCAAGCTCTGACAAACCCAAGATCATAGTATATACTTGTGGCATCAAACGACACACCGCCGTCCTTAGCCGCCTGTTCCACCAATTCCTCCCATGTATCTGGAACCTGCGATACCAGATCGGTATTGTAGAATAGCGCTGTCGTCTCCACGGAGAGCGGCGCGGCATATCTGCTTCCTCCTACATAGCACGCCTGCACGGCCGCCTCGGAGAAATCCTCGTCATGATACAAATCATCCGGCACCTTGGCCGCCAGTCCCGCATTGACATAGTCCGCCAGCTGGTCATTCGGAATACCGACAACCGCATCGGGACCGTCAGGACTGTTAACTGCCTGCGCAAACTGCTGTACCGACGGCGACTGATGGACTATCTCAACTTCATATCCGTTAGCCTCTGCCCATTCATCGGCATATTTCTGGATTGTGTCCGCCTCCACGCTCATATTCGTCCACACTGTGAGCTTCGTATCGTTTGCCTTACCGGCGCCACAGCCCGAAAGTGCCAAGGAAGCAAGCGTTCCAAGCGTAAGTACTGCTATAATCTTTCTTCTCATCCTGTACCTCCCTACATTGTTTTCAAATTCTGCAAAGCTGTATTGGCATTTCCTGACGCGTCAAACAATGCCTGATTCGCCATGGAATTGCCTGTCTCCGCCTTATCGTTCATATAGTCACAGCCATTCTGATTAGCCCATTTACAGTCCGGAATCGGAAGCCATGCAGGTTCCCAGTAGAAAACACCGATTCCTCTTTGATTCTCAACACTCCTGACTGTACGGTACAGATCTCTTAGAAAAGCTTCCTGTCCTTCCATTGTGGCAGGATACCCGGTCGCCTTCTCCTGTTCCTTGGAAAAAACAATCCCTTTGCAGCCCAGACCGTCCGTCGTGTAACCGATCGAAGTCTCCGCCACAATGATATCCTTCCCATATCGTTTGCTCACATCGTTCATATTATCAAGAAGAAGCTGTAAATTCCCATTCCAATGCGGATAATATGACATTCCGATCACATCGAAATCTAATTCAAAAGGCATAATCCTGTCAAACCATTTACGGTACATCTCATTATCCGTTCCGAAGTCGAGATGCAGCATAATTCTGGTATCCGGACATACTTCTCTCGTCCCTCTGATTCCCGCCTGCAAAAGAGATGCCATCGTCTCTGTGTGGTCGCTGTGACCGTCCGGCCAGAGCAGACCGTTTGTAATCTCATTTCCGATCTGCACCATTGCCGGAACGAGCCCTTCGTTCTTCAATGCTTTTAATATATTAACCGTATGTAAGTAAACTGCCGTTTCCAGCTTCTCTCCCTGCAGATTCTTCCATGCTTTGGGTTTCACCTGCTTCGCAGGATCTGCCCAGAAATCACTGTAGTGGAAATCCAGAAGATAAGACATCCCACTGCGGACAGTACGACCGGCAAGCTCAATTGTAGTCTGCAAATCGTTCATTCCGCCGCCGTAAGGTTTACCTTCCTCATCGTAAGGATCCTGCCATATTCTGAGCCTGATCATGTTAACGCCGCATCTGCTTAATATATCAAATAATTCTCCTTTATTGCCTGCTAAGTAATAGGATGCACCATAGTCCTCCAATTCTTTCAACATAGATACATCCATCCCTTTTATAAACTGCATCTGCTACTCCTTTACCAATGTGATGTCATCAATCGTTCCCCAGCCGCCGGGAGCAATCTTAACGCTTACCCCTACGGTGACTTCTCCATCCTCTACGTTCAGTCCTGCAAGTTCCGCCGTATACCAGTTCACATATCCGTTTAGGGACGCATCCGCCTTGATTGTTTCGCCGTTTACGATCGCATAAAAATAAACAGAAGCATTTTCATCCCCTGCCGTATCTCCCTGAATGTGCGCTGTCATCTTATAAGTTCCCGCTTCCAGACCGGACACAGTCTGCTCCGCCGTGAAATTGACGTCGCTGCTGCCCGAATAGAAGTGAAGCGACTGCACTCCTTCAAAACAGTCCGTCTCTCTCGTATAAATATCCAGTTCTTCCGTAACATTGTCAATATTTGTCACATTCCATCCTGTAAAATCAGGTTCCTCAAAGCTGCCGTTTACCAAATAGTTGCCTTTTTCATCGGCTGTTGCCGTAGCAGCCGCACTCTCTTTCGCCGCTCCGCCTTCCGCCTGCGCCCCTTCTGCTTTACCGCATCCCGAAAGCGCCATAAGCATACATACTGCCACCAACCCCATACATAACCTTCTTTTCATTTCGTTCCTCTCCTTTATCGTGTCATTTTACGTTAGTAAATAATTTATTATATTTTAAATAACTTATTT
>VSOA01000066.1 GCA_009774585.1 Lachnospiraceae bacterium | reverse complement strand
ATCAACATACAGACGATAGCCTTGATCAGATGGGATGCGTCCCGCGGAAGTATGCGGCTGAAGAATGTAACCAAGCTCTTCCAAATCCGCCATCTCATTACGGATGGTTGCCGAACTCAAATTCAGATCCGTATACTTGGAAATAGTCCTGCTTCCTACCGGTTCTCCTGTTTCTAAATAGTTGCGAATGATGGCTTGCAATATTTTATATTTTCTTTCATCCAACTGCATACCATTTCTCCCATTGTTAGCACTCAACCAAATAGAGTGCTAACATCTTCTAGTAGTAAGTTATCACTTAAGATTTTCATTGTCAACATTTCCCTGCAAAAAAATTATTAAAAATATATAAAAAATCGAGCTTCGCTCGATTACGAGCTTCGCTTCGCAAACTCGAAAAGGGGAACATTTTTCTATAGAATAAAAATAGTCGATTCGGTAATTTCCCAAATCGACTGTCTTATTGCTATTAGAATAACCATTATGTAATATAATTATTACCGTACCGCACCTAACGCTTCGTACAATGCCTATTAAATACCGAAGCTTCCTGTCACATCGCCGTTAATCACATAATATACTACGCTCTCTTCCGGCTTTACATATAATTCAACTGATTTGAAATCGCCGACTTTCTGGTTAAGATCATATTTCCATACGTCTTTTGCAATTTTAACAAGATCTTCTGTCGTGTATGTTCTGCCTGCAAACTGTAAATGTACGGTTTCTTTGACTGCTGCTTTCTTAGCAGGCGCTTCCTTCTTAACTGTCTCTTTCTTGGCCGTTGTCTTCTTAGCCGCCGCTGTTTTCTTAGCGGGCGCCTTCTTTGCCGTCTCTTTCTTAGCAGTTGTTTTCTTTACGGTTTTCTTAGTCTCAGCCTTAACATCTTCTGTCTTGGGTTCTACTACAGATTCTGCTTTTGCTACAGGTGCTGCCGCTGCTGTCTTAACTTCTTCTGTCTTTGTATCTGTGGCTTTAGCTGTCGGTTTCGCAATTACTGTTTTCTTTGTTTCTGCCATGAGTCTTCTCCTTCCACATATCCGGTCGTCCGGACTACAAATGTAATATTTAATACTTTTTCATAATCCCTAGTCTATCAGTTTCAGACTATATGGGTATATTAACGCAATACCGATGTACTGTCAATCAACAATCTGTAACAAATAGTTGCTTATTCCCTTTGTATTTTATACGAAATGACATAAAAAACGCCATAATAACGCTAGTTTCAAGCCATCATAAACATATATCGAACAAGCACAAAGTACAACAGCACTATGGCGCCGAGTATAATTCGATACCAGCCGAACACTTTGAAATCATGTTTTTTAATATACCCCATCAAGAAGCGTATCACAATCACAGACACAAGGAATGCCACAATCATACCCGTCAGAAGAATCACCGCTTCCCCACTCGTAAAATGAAATCCGAATTTCACTACCTTCAGAAGACTGGCCCCGAGCATCACCGGGATTGCTAAGAAAAAGGTGAATTCAGCCGCAACCGTTCTGGACACTCCGATCAACAGCGCTCCTACAATCGTTGCACCCGAACGTGATGTTCCGGGAAACACAGCCGCCAGAAGCTGGAACACCCCGATCATAAATGCCGTCTGATAAGTAATCTGTCCGAGTTCCGTAATTTTCGGCGATGCATTTTTGTTCCTGTTCTCTATCACGATAAAAGCAATACCGAAAGCAATCAGCGCAATTGCCACGCACCACGGATTGTAAAACAATGCGTCAAATACATCATCAAACGCCAACCCGATTACTGCTGCCGGTACGCATGCCACCAGAATCTTGAACCAGAGCACGAATATTTCTTTCTGTATGACAGGCTTTTCTTTGAAGTGGAAAGGAAAAATTTTATCCCAAAACAGCATCACTACCGCCAGTATCGCACCAAGCTGTATTACCACCAGAAACATTTCCAAGAATTCCGGTGAAACATCAAGCGTCACAAATTCATTAAGCAGAATCATATGTCCCGTACTGCTGATTGGAAGCCATTCCGTAATACCTTCCACAATACCGAACAGAATTGCCTTTAAGATTTCCATTACGCTAATCATATGTCTTTCTTAACCTTTCTCTAATACTCATTCTTAACAAATTTTCTGAACGCTTCCAAAGACCGCTCTACCTTCTCCGTATTAATGCAATATGCGAGACGGATATATCCTTTGACTCCGAATGTATCGCTCGGCACGACGATGAGATCATATTTCTTCGCCTTCTCGCAAAAGGCAACGGCATCCTCCTCCAACGCTTTCGGGAAAATATAGAATGTCCCGCCCGGTTTCACACACTCAAATCCCAAATTGATAAGCTCTCTATATAATATGTTCATATTCGTCTCATAGACCGACAAATCGGAAGTTAAGTCAAGTACTTCTGCAACCGCAAGCTGAATAATGGACGGCGGACAATTATGCCCCGTTCCTCTGGATATCTGACTGCACATTGCACTGATATATTCCGCATCCCGGCACGCCGGATTCACCGCCACATATCCAATACGCTCTCCCGGCAACGACAATGATTTCGAGAATGAATAGCATGACAATGTATTCGCATAAAACTTGGACGGATAGGGTGACTCCACATCGACGAATACAATCTCTCTGTATGGTTCGTCCGAAATCAGGAAAATATCATGCCCGTATTTTTCTGCCTTATCCGTCATAATCGCCGCAAGCTTTCGAAGCGTCTCAGACGAATAAACTGTACCGCTGGGGTTGTTCGGCGTATTAATCAGAACCGCCGCCACTTTCTCGGTCAACATTTCCTCGAAAGCTTCAAAGTTAATCTGAAAACTCTTCGTATCCGCGGGAACGACTTTTAATACCGCTCCCGTCAGATTAATATAAGGTCCGTACTCCGGAAAATACGGCGCAAACGTAAGAATCTCATCTCCCGGCTCACTCACACAGCGAACCGCGTGGGCGATTGCTCCCGCCGCACCTGTAGTCATAAAGATATGATTGCCCGTATAGTTCATCCCGAATCTCGCATTAAGGGACTGCGCTACTTTGTCCCGCACCGCCGGAATACCCAGACTCTGACTGTACCCGTGCAATTCCATCGGATCTTTATTTTGCAGCATATCAATCATCGTATCAGTAAATTTCTGCGGCGTCGGTACGGAAGGGTTGCCTAAGCTGTAGTCAAACACATTCTCATAACCGATTTCGCATCCTCGCTGCGTAGCGAATTCCGATAACTGACGAATCACGGATTTTCCTTGCAGCATATCTTTATATTTCTGTACAATCATTTTTTAACCTTGCCTTTCCTAACTGTAAATTCTTATTTCGCCGTAAGGTGCATCAGCCTGCCCTTGAAGTCTCCCCACAGTGGAGGAATATTAATGCCCGCATAACGCAGGGTGTCGCCCTTATATTCGGTCTGCTTAATTTCCGGCCAGTCCTGTGCATTGGCAATCACATATGTCTTCTCCGAGTCAAGGCCCGGAATATGAATTCGTCTACTGTGGAAATTTGGTCTGTTCAATACCTGAACATATGTGACCAATGCCTCGCTTT
Source organism: Lachnospiraceae bacterium (assembly GCA_009774585.1). Lineage (GTDB taxonomy): Bacteria > Bacillota > Clostridia > Lachnospirales > Lachnospiraceae > UBA3282. The sequence continues at coordinate 11,000 of VSOA01000066.1, read as the reverse complement.
TATCCTTAGCCACTACTTCATAACAGTCATAGAAATGATTGTCCGCATAATGTGCAATGCGGTAATAATCTCCCTCGCGCACCAAATCATTATATTTGTGATACATGGCAACCTGCTGAGGAATCATATTGCGATCCGCCTCCGGAATCTTGGTCACATCCAGTTCATATCCGAATGTGCCTGCAAGCGCAACATATCCTCTCGTCTCAAAAGGAGTGATGCGTCCAACCGTATGATTCGGGCAGTCGGATACATGAGCTCCCATAGTAGACAGCGGATAAATCATCGCCGTGCCAGCCTGAATCGACAGACGCTCTACCGCATCTGCATCATCGGAACACCATATCTGCGGACTGTAATATAACATACCCGCATCGAATCTGGCGCCGCCGCCCGAACAATTCTCAAGCAGAAGATGCGGAAATTCTTTAGTCATTCTGTCCTGCAGTTCATAGACTGCCAAAACCTGCCTATGATATAGCTCGCCCTGTCTGTCTGCCGGAAGTCCATAACTTCCCAAATCGCTGAGCTGCCTGTTCATATCCCACTTCACATATTCAATATTCGCATTTCTGAGGACAGTCGCTACCATCTCATATACATAGTCCCTGACCTCTTTTCTTGTCAAGTCAAGCACATACTGATTTCTCGCCAGACTTCCTGTCCTGCCGGGAATTGCAATCGCCCAGTCCGGATGTGCGCGATACAAATCCGAATCCGGTGAAATCATCTCCGGCTCAAACCAAATACCAAATTTCATACCCAGTTTATTGACTTCATCTACCAGATATTTCAGTCCGCCGTTTAATTTGCTCTCATTGACCTGCCAGTCTCCCAGACTCGAATTATCGTCATTTCTGTGTCCAAACCATCCGTCGTCCATGACCAGCATTTCAATTCCGAGTTCCGAAGCCTGCTTCGCAATGCTAAGCAGCTTCTCCGTATTGAAGTCAAAATAAGTCGCTTCCCAGTTGTTGATCAGAATCGGCCGTTTCTTATTCTTATATTCGCCGCGTATCAGATGATTACGGTATAAATCATGGAAACACCTTGTCATGCCGCCGATACCGTCCGCAGAATAAACACAGATAACTTCCGGCGCCTGAAAACTTGCTTCCGGTTCTAATTTCCAACAAAAACCATAAGGATTGATACCCATCGTGGCACGCATACTGCCAAACTGATCCCCTTCAATCTGTGCCAAAAAATTACCTGAATATACAAAATTCATGGCATAGATGTCACCCGTCTCTTCAGTGGTTGTACGCTTCTTCCACGCCATAAAAGGATGTTCCTGATGGCTCGATTCACCTCTGATTGAGGACACGCTCTGTTTACCTCTCATCACGGGACGAGTCTGAATCGCACGTTCTCTTGCCCATGAACCGTGCAGCGTAATCATTTCGTAATCGTCATTATCCATATCAATGCATGCCGATAATACCTTCGTCAGATAAATTGCCTCATCAGCATGATTCACAATCTTTACACTCCTTGCTATGGCATCACTGTCAGCAAATATGCTGTAAGAAAGAATCACCTGTAATTTCAAAATCTTATCTTCGCAGACAAGCTCCAGCGTCCTGCACTCCGTATCTTGACCAAAAGTCGCCGGAAGCCCCTCCAGCTCCTCTTTACCATCGTAGATTCTGTGGGACACATAAGACAATGCCACTCCGGTATGCCCGTCCGCAGTCCTGACTTCCAGCGTGCCCTCTCTATAATCACCCAGTCCGTTACCCGTATACTCCATCGGAAACGTATCTAAGAAGGAAGTCCTATCCCTATTATTCTGCGATGGGACAAACGGCGCCTCCATCGTGCGCATCAGATATGCCAGATTATCTTCCGTCAGTTTTCTTCCATAATAAATGTGCCCGACAAAATTGTCGTCGTCCACAATACCGATACAGTAGCTTGTGCGCTCTGTGTCCAATTTAAAAACTCTGCTATCTTCATTGTAGCTGATTTTCATACTCTCTTCTCCTTCTTCCGGATACGACTTGATTCTGCTCCATGCAGTTCTTACGGAAAATGCATTCCCTCATATGCTTTTTGCATTCTCCAAGACATGACGAAGTCATGTCTTATTATATCAACATCTTACTTATTAGGAAAGAGGCATGTTAAAACATTTCTGGTCCTCTCATTCTTTCTGCGCTATGTTGATAATTATTGAAAAAAGGCAGCCGATTTGTCCGTTAGGATAAAACCGCTACCAAAAGCAAAAAATATTTAATTTTTATTTCTTCTCTCTCTTCCTTGACAAGCTGGCTATAAATACTATAATCAAACTTGCCTCCGCTTTCCGGTATTTTTTCTGGTTTGACAGTATTCCAATCTACCGCCAGCATTTTTCAAACAGTTCTTCCATGCTGTTGGCATATACATTTTATTCTTTTTCAACCTTTTTCCTCAATATCATACAATTCATCAAGTTTCCTTTGCAGAATTATTTATCAATTAATTTCTTTCTATATTCTGTAATCATTGCTCATGATAAACTTCTGCTTAAAGAATCTTAGCAATTCCCTATGATAAAAGCGAAGATCTACACAGTAATCATTATTTGCAACCTAAACATGATATTCCTCATATTACCATTCCTTTATATTTGGTCTTGGCTGCCGCCACCATTCTTGAAAGTCTTTTGAATATCTTGTTAAAACTACTGCTAAATCTTTAGGCGGCGCATAAGTTGTAATCTCAATAAACTTATCCACAAATCGGTCTGCATCCTGTATATTTTGGGAGATTTCAAGTTTTCTTCCTAGTTTTACCAGTTCAGCAGTTTTTTCAGACACGGATTCAACCTGTTGTTCCAGTCGTCTGTTGCAATCAAATAAAATCTCATTTTCTTGAAGTATCATCCGATATATGCTGTAAATGATTTCTACTATCGCATTCATTTTCATATACCCGTCAATCGGGCATGATTTAAGGAAATAATAATAATTAAGCCAGAAATCTGAGTAAAAAGATAATAATTTTTCCTTTTTTTCTGCTTTCTGAAATATAGGAATCAGTGGTAGTATATCTTCAATCTCCGCGTCATTACAAAATAAAATTTTCGCTTTCGCAAACCCATTTCTGGCAGGTTCACTACCCTTCTCCGCCAAATCCATCAGATACTGTTTCGTCATATACTTTATATCAAAATACCCGCCTTCATATGTACATAATCCGTCTATCGTTTCGGTTGTTGTATTTTTCTTATCTTTTTCTGCGTATTCTTCTTCTGATAAAATAACCACGCCATCCAAATCAGAATCTGCCCTTTCCGTTCCCTTGGCTACAGAACCTGTCAGTATTAAAGCTAAAGCCCCGTGTTTCCTATAGTACTCTTTCATATTCTCAATAGATTGTTCGTGATGTTTATGCATTCTTTCTCCTCTTTTTATTTAAATCAATTTCATTAAATTTCTATATGCAAATTACCCAACGCCTTTATTTTACCACAAGCACACTCACAATTTCCATTAAACTCTGCTTAAACTCTTGTCGCCATATATAGGAATTCATTTCATACTGTAATTACTGCATAAAAAAGACCATAACTGTGGACTTGTTTTTGCTGATGTTCTTTTTACTGATGTCCTTTACATAGTATTCGATGACTGCAGTCAGTCTTACATTCGCCCTGCGAAGCAATTTGTGATATACTATTAATGTCCAACCAAAAGGGCCAAAAGAACCACACCTATTTTTCAAATGAATTCGATATGCAAGTATATAACAGATATCTGAAATATCTGCATAAAACGCCTTTCCGCAGACAAAGATGTTTAAAATGATATTCGTATGAAAAAGGATGAATACTACAAATAAAGATTAAGAAAGCAGGTTTAATTTATTATGAGTATCACAGTCGTATTACAACAAATGGTCATGATTTTTATATTAATCGGCATCGGTCTACTATTATATAAGAAGAAAATGCTGTCGGAAATGACGTCAAAGCAAATATCCGGCATTATCGTCAACGTGACAAATCCGGCGCTCCTTATCTGCTCCGCCTTTCAGGACGGACCCAAAGTGTCCGTACCGGAACTGGGCATGGCACTCGGGTTCTACCTGCTTATCTATGCAATCCTGATTGCAGTAAGTTTCCTGATACCACGCATCCTTCGCGTTCCTAATATGTATCACTACTCCTACCAGATGCTGACCATCTTCGGCAATGTAGGATTTATCGGCATCCCGCTGGCTTCCGCCGTGCTGGGCGCCGAATCCTTAATTTTTGTATCTATATATAATCTGATTTTTAACATTCTGATTTATACTTTCGGAATTTCCTTGCTGCAAAAAGCGGAAGCAAAACAGCTGTCCGCAAAACAACCTACGGCAGACGGTTCCGTAATATCGTCCGCTGATTTCAGCGCCACTGTCACATCTCCGCTTTGGAAAAAGCTTGTAAACGCCGGAACCATCTCCGCCGCAGCAACCATTATTTTCTATCTTTGTGATTTTCGTGTGCCGTCCATCATACCGTCTACGCTGAATTATATGGGACAGGCAACCACACTGCTATCCATGCTCGTGCTGGGCGCTTCCGTCGCACAAATGACGTTCAAAGATATCTTCTCTCATCCTAAACTCTATGGGTTTACGCTTATGAGACAGATTCTGGTCCCAATCGGCTGCGTTCTGTTACTGCGCCCTTTTATACAGAGTCCTCTCGTTCTAAATACGATGGCGCTGATGTTGGCTGTCCCCGCAGGCAACATGCCGCTCATGCTTTCCAAGCAGCTTCGCGTCGAGACAGACACCATCTCGCAGGGCATTATCCTCACCACCATCTTAAGTCTCATGACGATTCCGGTTGTGAGTTTATGCCTCTAAACAATCTGCACCTTCATCATATTGGTAGTGCCGGAGACTCCAATCGGCACGCCCGAAGTGATGACCGTCAAATCGCCTTCTTCAAGCAGCTTCATCTTCTCCGCCGCTTGGATTGCCTTATCAAAAAGATTAAAGACTTCCTTTTCTTCCTTAATCAAAAGAGGCGTCACTCCCCAAGTCAGTGACAACTGTCTACATACCTTTTCCGTGGTCGCGCAGCTGATAATGTCGCTCATAGGGCGGTATCTGGAAATCATCCTCGCCGACCTGCCGGACTTGGTGACCGTCACAATCGCCTTCGCGTTCAAGTCAAGCGCCGTTGTGCATGTAGCATGGCAGATTGCATCCGTAACATCCGGCTCCGTACTTCTCTCATTCTGGAAGAAGCGCTTACGATAGTCCACATCCTGTTCCGTCCGCTCCGCAATACGTACCATTGTCTTTACCGCCTCAACCGGATACGCACCCGCCGCCGTCTCACCGGATAGCATAATCGCACTTGTACCGTCATAAACTGCATTGGCAATATCGGTCGTCTCCGCTCTTGTAGGGCGCGGATTTTTGATCATAGACTCCAGCATCTGCGTTGCCGTAATGACCTGCTTACCGGTGCGGTAAACCTTCTTAATAATTTTTTTCTGAATGACAGGTACTTCCTCATAGGGAATCTCTACACCCATGTCACCGCGCGCAACCATAATGCCGTCGGACACATCTATAATATCGTCAATATTTGCAACTCCCTGCGCGTTTTCTATTTTAGAAATAATGCGGATATTTTCGCCGCCGTTTTTGTGAAGCAGTTTACGAAGCTGTATGATGTCTTCTTTCTTCTGTACAAAAGAAGCCGCGATAAAATCAACGTCCTGCTCTATTCCAAATAGAATGTCCTCTCTGTCTTTATCACTGATATAAGGCATGGACAAATCTACATCCGGCACATTTACACCCTTATGATTGGACACAACACCGCCGTTTATAACACGGCAGACAATGTTGCTCTTATCTACCTTCTCCACCTTCATCTCGATCAAACCATCATCGATCAGTACGCGCATTCCCTCTTCCAAATCTTCATAGAGGCGGTTATAAGTCACGCTTACAATGTCCTTTGTCCCTTCCACTTCCTCCGCAGTAAGGGTGAACAATTGTCCTTCTTCCAAAGTCACTTTGCCTTCTTTAAAATTTTTCACGCGCACTTCCGGTCCCTTGGTATCCAATAAAATGGCAATTGGTCTGCCCACCTCCTTGCGAAGTTTCTTCACCATATCCATTCTTTTCTTATGATCCTCGTAAGTTCCATGGGAAAAATTGCATCGCGCCACATTCATCCCCTCTATCATCATCTGTCTTAGCACGTCCTCATTATCTGTTGACGGCCCTAGTGTACATACAATCTTTGTTTTCCTCATTTTTATAACCTTGCTCCTTTCTCAACTCGCGAATTTCTGCCCGAATTACTATCGGTTTTCTGTCAGCTATCTACTTCTATTTTATACTGAGATACTATATTTTAAACGAACGTTGACATATCTCATACGATAACTTTATAACAGCGCCTCCATCGTATCATAATATTCCGATTTTCGGCAACTGATCACTTCAATAAAACGAGCTCCCGGTGGTGGAAGCACCGGGAGCCCGTTTTATATATACAAACTAAGGGATATAGGTATACGCTTACTTTATTAAGATGTCGGATTACTCCACATCCTGCAATGCCGCAAAATCCTCTTCGCCCGTGCGGACTTTAACTACTCTGTCAACATTGTATACAAAAATCTTACCGTCTCCGATATGACCTGTGTATAGAGCTTTCTTAGCTGCTTCTACAACATCCTCTACCGGAATCTTGCTGACTACGACCTCAACTTTAACCTTCGGAAGCAAAGTCGCATCCATCTCGACGCCACGATACATCTCTCCGGCGCCTCTCTGAATACCGCAGCCCATGACCTGTGTCACCGTCATACCCGTTACACCCAGATCGTTCATTGCCTTTCTGAGCTGGTCGTATCTGGACAATTTCGCAATGATAGCTACTTTGTACATACCCGTTGCGGATACCATCGGAACCTGTGCGACCTTGACCGCCGCCTCCTTCTGGATATCGGAAGCCGCATCATAGTCTTCCGTTCCGAGATTCGTATTCTCATTAATATCCATAGCCATTGTATTCGATACATCCATAATACTGAAACCGGAATATGCTGACGCAAGACCATGTTCCATAACATCCAGACCCACGATTTCCTCTTCCTCAGAAGCCCGAAGTCCGATGACCGCCTTGATAATCACAAAAGCGAGCGTGATTGTTACAGCCGTCCATACTGCAACAGCCGCAAACCCGATAAGTTGTAATCCAAGCAGCTCAAATCCGCCGCCATAGAACAAACCTACAAGCTCATTACCTGCTGCATCTGCAATAGAATAACCCGGCGCCGTATTTGTTGCAAACAAACCGACCGCAATGGTACCCCAGATACCGTTCAAGCAGTGTACCGCAACCGCGCCTACAGGGTCATCAATACGCAGTTTGTAGTCCAAGAACCATACACCGAATACTACCAGCAGACCCGCAACCGCACCGATTACGATAGCGCCGAAAGCATCTGTCACATCACATGGCGCCGTGATTGCAACAAGACCTGCCAAAGATGCATTCAAACACATAGATACATCCGGTTTACCATACTTAATCCATGTAAAAATCATGCATACTACCGTGGCGATCGCAGGGGCAATTGTTGTCGTGACGAAGATAGAACCTAACTGCTCCACGGTCGTAGCCGCCGCACCGTTAAATCCGTACCAGCCAAGCCATAAGATGAATACGCCCAATGCACCAATTGGGATGTTATGTCCGGGGAACGCATTCACTTTCGTAATTTTACCGTTTTTGTCTTTTGTGAATTTACCGATTCGAGGTCCGAGAATTTTTGCACCTATCAGTGCAGAAATACCTCCCACCATATGTATTGCACAAGAACCTGCAAAATCATGGAATCCAATCTGGGATAGCCAGCCGCCGCCCCAAATCCAGTGCGCCTCGATGGGGTAAATCAATGCAGAGATTACTCCCGAATAAATACAGTAGCTCAAGAACTTCGTTCTCTCCGCCATTGCACCGGACACAATTGTTGCCGTAGTCGCACAGAACACTAAGTTAAACACGAAATTAGACCAGTCAAAATCGGCATAACTTGTAAAAATGTCAAATCCCGGCTTACCAATCAAGCCGACCATATCCTCACCAAACAGCAGCCCAAAACCAATCAGGATAAACACTACTGTACCAATGCAGAAATCCATCAGATTTTTCATGATGATGTTGCCCGCATTTTTGGCTCTGGTAAAACCCGTCTCAACCATGGCAAACCCTGCCTGCATCCAGAATACCAAGGCTGCACCGATTAAAAACCAGACGCCGAAAATCTGTCCGTTTAAAACCTCCATAATCTCTTCTGTCATAGATAAATCTCCTCCTCACATTTGACATACCCCCAATCAAATAAAAAAGCGGAGCCAATGGTTTCCTCACATAAGCTCCATTGCTCCGCATTCCTTAAATCAGGTCATATGTACATTTTTCAAAAGCACAAGCATCTTACATTCCACAAGCCCTGCTTTTTATGCAAAAGAAAAAGGCACTTCGTATCGTCTCGAAGCGCCTTTGCTTTTACGAACTGAATTGTAGCACCATATTAACCGGGTGTCAACAAGTATTTTTATTATTGTGTCAAAATTTGACCAAACATCCAAATCGTTTCGGCAACCCGCATTGCCTTAATACGGCTCAAACGCATTCATTAACGTATCTACATCCTCTTCGTGCCCCGGAGTATAAGATACAATAAAATAAATTACACGATTACCTTTCTTGGTAATATAATAGCTCTGGTTCATCTTCGCCACACCGTAATCCATGGTAGCAGTATACTTATCACACTCCAGACCGCCGACCTTCACATTGTCAGGCTCATCCCATGTAATAGGCACATCCGGAAACAACGTCTTTATCTGTGATTGTAGCACTTCTATATATTTATCCGTTGACAATGTTGTTTTTTCGGCTGCAAGGCTGAGGTTCGGGTCTCCTGTGCCCAAATTCTCCGGGGTAGGAAGATAAGTCATAAGTTCATAGACCGTCGTCAATTCCGTATAGTCTATCACTTTCTTCCCGTTCTCTTCGTAAACTGCCTTAACATAATCTTGTCCCATAGAAATAAAATTATCCAATTCCTCCTGCGTCGCAACAACATATCCCTCGGGAGCATTAAATCTGATTCCCATCCACTCGCTCTCAAAACCGTTGTCAGACAGCGTTCCTTTGCTGTACTTCGCACCGCCGCATGCCGTTACGGATAACAGCATAAGAACCGCCAAGGCTACTACTCCTATTCTTTTGTTCATCACTTTCTTCCCCTTCCAATTATCTTATTTTTACGCCAAATCAAACTTTTCTGTTTCTGCGCGATTGATAATCCATGTAATATTATACCGTGTAGTAAGTATCCGGTCAATCGGGGACTTGTCGCTCTCTCCGAAAATCTCAGTGTACCTCTCACTGATTCTTTGAGACTCTATAACAATTAATCCTCGGCGCCTCAAAGTCTTTCAGCGCAATCCTTCGCAACTGCTTCTCTTCAATATACGGCGCGGCAAGACTCTCCGGCACAAAGCTTATACCGTCAAAAGTAATCAGGTACGGAATCAGTTTCGTACTGTTGTCAATCTCAAATCCGAACTGGTAATGTGGCGGAAAAAGTTCTCTGATAAAAACACCCACCTCCTGCAAGGCAAAGTTACAATACAAATAATTGGAGTGAATCAGTTCTTCCTTCGTAATGCCATCTTCATATGCTGCATTCTCATGTCCCGCGACAAGCACGAGTTTATCCGCGGCAAATACCTCACACCTAAATCCCGCATGGTAAAACGGCAGATAAGAATATGCCACATCAAGCATATTATCCTGCAATGCCTGTAATAAATCCGTAGAATGCCCGATTGTAATTTTTACCGCATTTTCAGGATGCATCGCCATATACTTTCTGATTACCGGAAACAGATAACATTCATAAATCGTATTCGTCGTGCCGATGCGAAACGTATTTGCATACTTTTTCAGAGAATTCACTTCCTGAATGCCGATGCTTTGCAGTTCTAAAATCCTTTTAGCATAGTAAAGAAACGCTTCTCCTTCTTTGCTCAGCGTCACCTTTCTTTTATTCCTGTCGAAAAGCTGTTTCCCGACCTCCCGCTCTAATTCCGCAATCCGGTTCGTCACCGTAGACTGCGCAACAAACAATGCGTCCGCCGTTTTTGTAAAGTTTCGGTACTCCGCCAATGTAACAAAAGTCTGTAACTGCTGTGTATCCATGTTCCACCCCTCTTCCCGGATTGCAATATCCGCCTAATACACCTACGCCCTTATAGATTCAGCATATTCTGACTGACCTTACATCAGGTTGAACGATCAGCATTGTATTATCAAGAAATCAAATTATTAATATCAATTTAATTCTATTTACAAATAATATAGCACCACGCTATGATGATTACAAGCAATAGAATTTCAAAGTTAAAACAATATTAAATATGCCAAAACGGAGGAAGCCATGTATACAAATCCCATCACAATACGACAAATTCCGTGTAATCACCCGGATTTTTTTCAATTATGCCAAGAACTGGATCTGTTTCTCAACAAAGCAATCGGCGGGGAACACAAACGGGAAAAATATAAGAAATACAATCATACAGACACCATGGACTATGTGATTATCGCCTATGACGGGCAACATGCCGCAGGATGTGCTGCATTACGGAAATATTCAGAAACTGAAATCGAATTAAAGCGAGTGTTTGTACAAGAATCTTATAGGGGGCAACATATCGGCGAACAGATGCTTACACATCTGATTGAATATGCACAGAAAGCGGGGTATCAAAATATGCTTCTGGAAACAGGCATATTTCTTAATTCTTCCGTGCGCTTATATAAACACTGCGGATTTGAACAGATTGATAATTACGGTGATTATAGGAATATGCCAGAATCGCTCTGTATGGGCCTGAGGCTCAAAGCAAATCGCTGACCAAGTTCAATGCGGGACCGCTTTCTCTCCTTGCATTATCCGTCTTCTTCTATATAT
>VSOA01000065.1 GCA_009774585.1 Lachnospiraceae bacterium | reverse complement strand
ACAACAATCACATCGCCGCCCAAGTCAAATTTCTCTTTTTGTCCGGCTTCTTTCAGGAACTCTACCGCCGTATAAACACCCTTTGCATCCTCGCCGGGCACATTCGGTTTCCTGCCGCCCTGACAGCCGATGGCAATATAGAATCCTTTATACCCCTGTTCACGAAGCTGTGCAATGGTAACGTCTTTACCAACCTCGACACCGCATCTAATCTCTACACCCATTGCCTTTATGACGTCGATTTCCGCCTCAATCAGGTTCTTTTCCAGCTTATAGGAAGGAATACCGTAAGTCAGCATTCCGCCGGGTTTGTCACTCTTCTCGAAAATCGTAGGCTTATAACCTTTATCTGCCAAGAAATATGCGCAGGATAGTCCCGCCGGTCCCGCACCGATGATGGCTATCTTCTCGTCAAAGCTTCCTTTTAATGACGGTACTGTCGGTTTTGGTATGTAACGCGTCTCGGCATTCAAGTCTCTCTCCGCCACAAACCGCTTCACCGCATCAATGGCAACCGCTTCATCCAGTGTGGCGCGGGTACAAGCGTCTTCACAGCGTCGGTTGCAGATACGTCCGCAGATTGCCGGCAGCGGATTGTCTTTCTTGATCAGCGCCAGCGCTTCCTCATAGCGTCCTTCCTTGGCAAGTTTCAGATATCCCTGCACCGCAATGTGAGCGGGGCAAGCCGTCTTACAAGGAGCCGTTCCGCTATCGTAACAGTTGATTCTGTTCACGTCACGATAATTATGGGTCCACATATGTTCTCCCCACTTTTGTTCCTGCGGCAGCGGCATTTTCGGATAAGTCACTTCACTGCCGTCCTTCTTACACAGCTTCTGCCCTAGTTTTACGGCGCCCGCAGGACATGCCTCCACGCATTTACCACAGGCAACACATTTATCCTTATCCACTTTCGCTACATAAGCGGAGCGTGACATATTAGGTGTATTAAACAACTGTGATGTGCGAAGCGCATAACACACATTCACGTTACAATTACAGATTGCAAAAATCTTATTCGCACCGTCGATATTCGTAATCTGATGAACGAATCCGTTCTCCTCCGCCTGCTTAAAGATATTGAGTGCTTCTTCCTTAGTGATATAGCGTCCGTCCTTCTGTGTCTCCACCACGTAATCCGCCATATCGCCCACTGCAACGCACCAGCCTTCGGGATCGTCCGCACATCCTTCATCATGTACCAGACGGGAACGACGGCAGGAACACGGGCTTGCCGCATACTTACCCTCATATTTCGACAGCCAATAAGAAATATGCTCCAAATCGATGGATTCGCTTTCCATTTCAATCGCCTTTTCCACCGGAATAACATGCATACCGATACCGTTGCCGCCCTCTCCCACAAAAGGCGTTACCATTTCAAGCGGCAGTCTTGACATATGCTCGAAGAACAGCGTAACTTCCGGATGCTCTGCTACCACCTTACTGTTCATATTGAAAAACTCCGCCGAACCGGGTACATACATCGGAAGAATATACTGCTTCTCATGCTTTGGATTCTCCCAGTTGTACTCCAGTATGCCCTTAACGGACATCTCCTGTAATTTCGGCTCCAATTCTTCCTCGGAAATACTTGTCAGCTTCGCAATCTCCTGCAGTGTTTTCGGTTTTCTGACACCGAGTTTTAAGGCGATTTCTGCTTCCTCGTCCGTCACAACGCCCGCCAGACCCCAATACTCCGGGTCGTCCTGCGTAATTTTCTTAATTCCCAACTTCTGCGGTATTCTGTCCGTGATCATCTTGCCCAGTTTGACAATACTCTCACGGGTTGGTTCGCTGTGGTCCGATTTGTGTTCCGGATAAACATAATCCGGATATAGCTCTTTGTCTAATTTCCTCTCCATACCTTCCTCCCTTCTATGCTTCGCGCCACTTCTTTACTTCTTCCGCAATCCAGTCAGCCCATTCCCGTATACCTTCTCCTGTCTTAGCACAGATAGGAATGACCTTGGCCTGCGGATTGCGCATGCGTATGTATTCTTTACACTTCTCCATGTCAAAGTCAAAATAGGGCAATACATCAATTTTATTGATTAAGACCACATCGCAGATAGAAAACATAAGCGGATATTTAAGCGGTTTGTCGTCGCCCTCCGGCACCGACAAAATCATGGCGTTCTTTGACGCTCCTGTATCGAATTCCGCAGGGCAGACCAGATTTCCCACATTTTCAAGAATTGCCAGTTCAATACCCTCTGTTTCCAGTCCGTCGAGTCCCTGTCTGGTCATCCCCGCATCCAGATGACACATACCGCCCGTGTGAAGCTGGATTACCTTCGCTCCGGACTGTGAAATCGTTCTGGCGTCCACGTCCGAATCAATATCCGCCTCCATTACACCGATTTTCAACTGATCTCTCAATGCCTCGATTGTTTTCATCAAAGTAGTTGTCTTACCCGAACCGGGCGACGACATGAGATTCAAAAGGAAGACTCCCTTATCCTTTAACTCTTTACGAAGTTCTTCCGCCTGTTTATCATTGTCGGCATATACGCTTTGTTTAATTTCAAGAATCCGCACTTCCTTCATAGCAATACCTGACCTTTCTTGTCACATAATGTCCCTTACTATACTATTATCTCTATTTTACACAAATATCAAGGTACATTCAATCTGTTTTGTCAATCTATAGATAACCCTTCCCTCTTTGGAAAATATAGTGTAAAATATTTCGGTAAGGAACAATAATTGTGCACGCCATATGGGGGAAATACAATGGACAGACAGAACTTAACCCTGCTCACCGATTTATATGAACTGACTATGATGCAGGGATATTTCAAAAACAAAGACCAGAATGAAACCGTAATCTTCGACGCCTTCTACCGCAGTAATCCCTGCGACGGCGGTTTTGCCATCGCCGCAGGATTGGAGCAGGTTATCCAATATGTCAAAAATCTTCGTTTTGATGATGCGGACATCAGCTACCTTGCAAGTCTCGGAATTTTCGACAAAGATTTCCTTAACTATCTGAAAGACTTTAAATTTACCGGAGACATTTACTCGGTTCCGGAAGGCACCGTAGTTTTCCCGCGTGAACCGCTTGTGAAAGTCATTGCGCCGATTATGCAGGCGCAGCTTGTAGAGACTGCCATCTTAAATATCATCAACCATCAGAGCCTGATTGCAACGAAAGCGGCAAGGGTCTGCTATGCCGCGCACGGAGACGGTATTATGGAATTCGGTCTTCGTCGTGCACAAGGACCGGACGCCGGAACCTACGGCGCAAGAGCAGCGATGATAGGCGGATGTGTCGGCACCTCCAACGTCCTTTGCGGGCAGCTCTTTGACGTGCCGGTAAAAGGAACTCACGCTCATAGCTGGATTATGAGTTTTCCGGATGAATATACAGCCTTTAAAACCTATGCGGACATGTACCCTTCCGCATGTATTCTTCTGGTTGATACTTATGATACATTGAAGTCCGGCGTGCCCAACGCCATCCGTGTCTTTACCGAAATGCGGCAGGCTGGCGTTCCTCTCACGTTTTACGGCATCCGCTTAGACAGCGGCGACCTAGCCTACCTATCCAAAAAAGCCCGCAAGATGCTTGATGACGCCGGATTCCCCGACGCAGTCATCTCCGCCTCCAACGACTTGGATGAATTCCTGATCCAGAGTTTAAAAGCGCAAGGCGCAGCCATCACTTCATGGGGCGTTGGAACACACATGATCACATCCAAAGACTGTCCTTCCTTCGGCGGTGTATATAAGCTGGCTGCAGTGATGGGCAAAGACGGCAAGTTTATTCCGAAGATTAAATTATCGGAAAATACAGAGAAAGTTACGAATCCGGGCAATAAGACGATTTACCGCATCTACGAGAAAGAATCGGGTAAAATCAAGGCCGATCTGATCTGTCTGGTAGACGAGAAATTTGACGCAAACGAACCGATGTTATTGTTTGACCCTAATGAGCCGTGGAAAAAGACGAAGCTGGCAGGCGGAAGCTATACGTTAAGAGAACTGATGATTCCGGTTTTCCAAAGCGGCAAATGCTGCTATACTTCACCGAAGGTCATGGATATCCGCGCATACTGTCAGGAAGAACTCGGCACCCTCTGGGAAGAAACCAGACGACTTGTGAATCCGCACAAAGTATATGTAGACTTATCCAGTAAATTGTACGATATTAAGATTCAGCTTCTGGATCAGATGAATCAGATGTAATCATTTCCGGTATGTTTCACAGACAGCCGCCGACTGATTTCTCTTGAAAAGTCATTTTTATTCCAGTATGATATGTGTTAGGGGGAATACACTTTAGGAGGGAATGCTATATGCTTCGTATCATTACTGATTCCGCAAGCGACCTGCCGAAAGACTATATCAGGCAGCATAACTTACATGTAATCCCGACACCTGTTGTCATTGACGATGTCGATTATTTTGACGGAGAGACTATACAAACAGAAGAATTCTACCATATATTGGATGATATTAAGAGAGACGTTAAAACCTATCATATTAATCCCGCCATGTTTACAGAAGCTTTTCTTCCGTATGCCAAAGCCGGGGACAGTATTATATACTTATGTTTTTCTACAGGTATTGCGGGAACTTACAACGCCGCAAACATTGCCAAAAGTAATATACTGGAAAATTATCCGGATTTCGACCTGACCATCATTGACTCCAAATGTGCTTCCGCAGGCTTTGGTCTGTTGGTGGGCAAATTGGTCACGATGCTGGAAAAAGGCGCTTCCAAGGAAGAAATCATAGAGGCGGCCGGCTATTTTATCTCTCACATCAGGCATGTATTTACGGTTCAGACTCTCGCCTACCTGATCAAGGGTGGCAGACTCACCAAATTCAAGGGGACTCTGGCGGAGACACTGGATATGAAACCGGTTTTGATCGTAAATGAGGAAGGCGCACTGGCAGTCATTAAAACCGTTCGCGGCAGAAAGAAATCACTGCGTTATCTTATTGATTATGCTAAAGAAAACGCTTATCACCTTGAAAATCAGATCATTGCACTCTGCCACGGAGAGGATCCGGAATCTCTCACTTTTGTAAACGATCTTGTGCAGGAGACATTTCATCCGAAAGATACCATCATTTCTGTGGTAGGCTGCGCAATTGGTGCTCACACCGGAAGAGGACTTGTCGGCTTCTGTTTCTTCGACGCTGACGATGGAAAATATACTGAATATTTCCGTTAAGATCGCTATGTTTCCTATATAATCCGCCGCCATGATACTGTTCTTGCAAACTGCACATTGGCTGACACAGTAATTTACTTACCTGAATACTATAATACATTAAATGAGGCTTTCCATGGAAGAACATCATCAGACGTATACTTATTTAGAAACTGACGGAGAATTTAAGATGCGCGAACTGGACCGCGGCGATCTGGAGCAGTTCAACGCTCTGTTACAATACGCTTTTCAGGTCACTTCTTACGATTTATTTCAGACCGGATGGGAGCAGGATGAAATCAAGTATGCCAAGCGCCCTATTCTGGAAGAAGCATATGTGCTGGGCTGGTTTTACCATGATAAGCTCGCTTCTATGATTGTTGTCTACTCCATGAAGGTAAATGTCCATGATACGATTATGGACATGGGCGGCATCACCGGCGTCGCCACTTATCCGGAATATACCGGCCGCGGGCTGATTCATTCATTAATGCGGCGCGCGCTGAATTATATCCACGATCAGGAAATGTTGATTTCTTTTCTCTATCCTTACTCCATCCCTTTTTACCGCAAGATGGGATGGGAAATCGTATCTGACAAACTTTCCTTTACTGTCAAAGACACGCAGCTTCCGAAAGCCATTCCCGTAGACGGCATGGTAGAGCGCGTCAGTCTGGATTCCGAGGATTATCACAATGTACATTCCTATTTCGCCCTGCAAAGGCACGGCGCACTCATCCGCGACGCCCTTTCATGGGAAGAATACTGGCGCTGGGACAATGAGGATATCATCGCTGCCGTTTATTACAGCAAAGAACACAAACCGCTAGGCTATGTCGTGTATTATATCGCAAACGAAATTTTTCATATCAAAGAGATGGTATACTTAAATATCGAGGCGAATCACGGACTCTGGAATTATATCAGCGCACATTTTTCCATGATCACGCAGGTACAGGGCGACAACTACTCCGGCGAGACAATGGCATATCTGTTTGAAGACAGCGAAATTACGGAGACAATCTCGCCTTATATTATGGCACGCATCATAGACGTTAAAGAATTCCTTGCAGAATATCCTTTCCAGCTTCAACCCGAAGATTTCAAGCTGCATTTCAGAGTGCATGATGAAATGGCACCATGGAACGAAGGAGATTATCTTGTCTCATGGCACGACGGCAAGACCATCTGCGAACGCGTTGACAACAATCAGTCCATCAATGTGGTGGAACTGTCCGTCAACACGCTGACTACGATGTTGATGGGTTATAAAAGGCCCTCTTATCTTTACGAACACGAAAAAATACAGACCGAATACTATATGCTCACCTGGCTGGAACGTATCATACCCGTAGAGAAGGCATATTTCTCGGATTATTTCTAAAAGTTATGCCTTAATGCTCTTTCTGATCGCCTCACATGTCCTGTCAATCAGTTCATCCGAATGGGCGTCCGACACAAACATTGCCTCAAACTGAGACGGAGCCACATAGATTCCCTGCGCCAGCATTTTGTGAAAATAATCTGCAAAAGCCTGCCTGTCACATCGGCATGCATCCTCGTAATTTTCCACGTTCCGTTCTTCTGCCCGCCGTTCCTGCTCTTTTGCCTCAGGAACAGTTTCCTTTCGTTCGGGAACATTCCACCCGGGGACAAAAAACGCCGAGAGCAGCGAACCGGCACGGTTTACGCTCAGACCGGTCTCTCGGAAAGCTTCTTCCAGTTTTGCAGCCCTGCGGTCGATTCTCTCATAGATTCCCGTATCTTCCATCAGAATTTTCAATGTCGTGATGCCTGCCGTCACTGCCACCGGATTGCCCGACAGCGTTCCCGCCTGATAAACCGGTCCCAGAGGCGCAACACATGACATGATATCACGCCTGCCTCCATAGGCCGCCAGAGGCATTCCTCCCCCGACAATCTTTCCAAATGTATGCAAATCCGCATGAACTCCCGTATATTCCGTGGCGCCGCCAAGGGACAGCCGGAACCCGGTAATAACTTCATCAAAGATTAAAAGCGCATCGTTCTCTTCCGTAATGTTCCTCAGAAATTTCAGGAATCCATCCTTCGGCGGCACCACGCCCATATTGGCTGCCACCGGCTCCACCACGATTGCCGCTATCTGACCATTGTTTTCTTCCATCAACTTCCGTACGGATTCCTCATCATTATAAACCGCGGTCAAAGTATTTGCCGCATAGTCTTCCGGCACACCCGCGCTGTCAGGCACCGACTGGGTCATCAGCCCGGACCCTGCCTTCACAAGCAGTCCGTCCGAATGTCCGTGATAATTGCCCGCAAATTTGATAATCTTATCTCTGCCCGTATACCCCCTCGCCACACGCACAGCGCTCATCACTGCCTCAGTCCCGGAGCTGACTAACCGTACCATCTCCATATCCGGAACACATGTCCTGATTATTTCCGAAAGCTCCACTTCCCCGGCTGTCGGCGCACCGAATGTAAGCCCATTTTCACAGACTTTTTTCACCGCCTCAATCACCCTCGGGTGCGCGTGCCCAAGGATACCCGGTCCCCACGAACAGACATAGTCCACATAACGATTTCCGTCCGCGTCCACAATCCACGGTCCTTGCGCATATTCTACGAAAAACGGCTGTCCGCCAACCGCCCCAAATGCTCTTACGGGAGAATTCACTCCACCGGGAATCAATTCCTTCGCCTTATGAAAAAGCTGTTGTGACTTTGTTGTGTTCATACCTACACCCTTTCCTGCATCCATCCCGCCGCGTCCACCGCATGATAAGTAATGATAATCTTTGCCCCCGCGCGCTTCATGGCAGTCAGGTTCTCCATTACGATGCGCTGCTCGTCAATCCAGCCATTCGCAGCAGCAGCCTTCACCATGGCATACTCGCCGCTGACATTGTACACTGCGAGGGGCGCATCAAACGTAAGCGATGCCTCTTTTAACACATCCAGATAGGCAAGCGCAGGTTTCACCATCACAATGTCCGCTCCCTCTTCTATGTCAGCCGCGATCTCCCGCAGCGCTTCCTGACCGTTTGCACAATCCATCTGATAGCTCTTGCGGTCGCCGAATCCCGGCACAGAATGCGCCGCCTCACGAAACGGTCCATAGTAGGCAGATGCAAACTTGGCGCTGTACGCCATAATGGGGATCTGCGCAAATCCCGCCTTGTCTAATCCTTCCCGTATCGCCTCCACCCTGCCGTCCATCATGTCAGACGGCGCAACCATATCCGCTCCCGCTTCTGCAAGGCTGACTGCCATACGCGTAAGATATGGCAATGTTTTGTCATTTAAGATTTCATTGCCGCACACCATACCGCAATGTCCATGAGACGTATACTCGCATAGACAGATATCGACAACAATATAGATTTCCGGATAATTTTCTTTGATAAAGCGAACTGCCCGCTGGGTAATCCCGTCCTCCGCATAAGCCTGACTCCCTTCCGGGTCTTTATACGCAGGTAGACCAAACAGCATGATGCCGCCAATTCCGGTCTCCCTGATCTGCACAAGAATCTCATCCAGCTTGTCAACGGAATACTGATAGACTCCCGGCATGGATGCAACCGGATTCTTGATATTATCCCCTTCTGTCACAAAAATAGGATAAATAAAATCTTTCGGATGCAGTCTTGTCTCCTGCATTATCGAACGGATTCTCTCATCTTTTCTAAGTCTTCTAAAGCGATACATGACTTTCTTCTCCTTCTTTGTCCCATATATACTGCAATATTGCAGCTTCATCCGCTGTGAATTTGTCTGTTGTATTTAAGATTTATTGTTTCTCTGCCTCTCTATTTCTTGTCTACCGCATCTTCACAGATACATGCCGCAACTGCCTCTACAGAAGACTCCTTGGCAGTCAGGTACTCTCTCCTCGTGTGTTTTCGCAGTTCTTCTCCACATTGTTCTCCAATACAGACATAACGGCTCACATCATTCCGAACCCCCGACTGTTCCATGCCCTCAAAATAAGCACGCACACCCATCGCCGACCCGAACACCATATAATCCGGCTTCTTCGTAAGCACCGTATCACGCTTTTCTTCACACACGACTAATTCATAAAGCGGATATTCACAATATGCAAGATCATTTTCTGCAAATATCTGCGGAAGCATCTCACTTCCCTGCCTTGCCCGCAGGAAAATCGTTGCAGTTTTCTTTTTGTTTATCCTCTGCGCCAGTCCTTTCGCCAAATGCGCGGTATTGTATATCTTTGGTGTATAATCCGCATAAATTCCATTGTCCTCAAGGACTCTTGCCGTCCCCGGTCCGATTACCGCGATTCGTTTTCCGCACAGCATACGCAGATCCTTCCGCTCCTGCCTCATCTTCTCTAAGAAAACCCTGACTCCGTTAGGACTGGTAAAAACAAGCCATTCATAATCACCCAAATCCGGCAGCGGACTTATATTCGGACAAACTTCCATAAAACCCATGTCCCACACTTCAAAGTTTCCTCTTGGTATTTCACACACCGTCTCGTTTACTTTATGGTTTATCCGGTGCTTCTCTTCCTCCGTCTCCCTGAAAGCTGTCCTCACTTTCTCTACAAAATAGGGCGTCCCTGTCACGCCTACCGTAATCTTCCTCTCAGACCGCGCTTTCTCATCCGCCACTTCTTCACTCTGCGCCGTCAGATTAAGCGCCGCTGCCGCTCCAATCACGATAACTGCCGGAGAGGTAAAGCCCTGTCCGGAAGCTTCCTCATACAGCTTGGACAACACCGTCCTTAGACATCTCTGACGTCCGGTCGTTCCCTCCATGATCACTGCGCAGGGTGTGTCGGCATTCTTCCCGGCGGCAAGCAGTCCATCCGCAATCTCTTTCAAGTGATGCATTCCCATCAAAATAACAAGTGTGCCTTCCAGTCGGGCAAGCGTATCAAAATCCATTTGCAAACGGGCATGTCCTCTCTCTTCTGCCGTTGTTCCGGTCACCACCGTAAAGCCGGACGAAACCTCTCTGTGCGTAACCGGAATGCCTGCTGCCGCCGGAACCGCAATCGCGGAGGAGATGCCGGGTATCTCCTCGCAAGATATTCCCGCTTCCTGCATCGCGAGATATTCCTCGCCGCCTCTGCCAAACACATAAGGATCGCCGCCCTTCAGGCGCACAACATTTCTTCCTTCCCGTGCTTTCTCTATCAATAAATTATTGATTTCAGACTGTTTCATGGAATGACTGCCGTAACGCTTTCCCACATATATTTTTTCACAGCCGCCCTTTGCATAGCTAAGCAGCTCTTCGGGAACCAGACTGTCATAAACCACCGCGTCACAGCTGCTTAAAACCTCCAACGCCTTCAATGTCAAAAGTCCCGCATCACCGCATCCGCCGCCCGTCAGATATACTTTTCCTTTTTCCACAATCTGTCCTGCTCCTTCACAAGTTTCGCGGCTTTTCGTGCCATTTCTAAACCCACTTCTTCCCTTTTCTCCCCCACGGCAGAGGATGCCTCACAAGTAAGCCCTACTCTGTTATCTGCATACATGACGTCCAGCCTAAGTCTCTCCTGTTCCCGTCTGCACCACGCGGCGGCGGCTTCGCTGCAGTCCGCCGCAAGCTGCGCCAATACTTCCCGTTCCACCAGAAAGCAAATTTCCGTCTCCGCATCTGTCATCTTTCTGCATAGCGCTGCCGCCGGAGAATCCTGCACTGCTTCTATTGCAATGATTCCCTGACACGCCGCCGGCAGAAAATATTCCGGAGAAAGCGGATAGAAATCAAATTCATCCGCGTATCGGGACATAATCTCCATGCGGTCTAATCCTGCTTTCGCCAGTATAATGGCGTCATATATCGTTTTTCCGCATTCTACTTCACTACATTTTATTCCGTTTCGGACTGTGTTGCCGCCGCTTCCGTCCCTCAGCTTTTGCAGCCGCGTATCTACATTACCGCGTATATTCTTGCAAATAATATTATCCCAGAGCTGCTCCGCCTGCTTCTGCCGCCGTCTGCTGCCGGTTCCGATCACGAATGCGTCTCTGACTTCCCGCTGCTTTTCCGCCACGATATCACATAAACCGGAATCTTTTTGATTCTGACATTCTTTTGCAGGCTTTGGACACTTCCCGCCTTTCGGAACCGCCAGTACATCTCTTACATCGCCTCTCGGGAGCACTGCCGCGATGACTAACCCCTGCGCCAAGTTCATGGGCAGATCCTTAGCGGAATGCACGGCTATCTCTATCTTACCTTCCAGCAAGGTCTGCTCAAATTCTGAAACAAAAACACCCTTGTCGCCAATCTCAGCCAAGGGTTTATCTAATATTTTATCGCCTTGCGTATGCAGAACCACAATCTCTGTCTCTATCCCGCCCTGCACCTGCTGCAACGCTTCCTGTACCATCACTGCCTGTTTCAGTGCCAGTTTACTGCCTCTCGTTCCGATTCGGATTTTGTTCATAGCATAATTCCTTTTACATATAACTCACCTATTTAATCATCTCATTAACCATTTCATTAACCGTTTTTGTGTTGGTTAATGAAAAAAATCTTTCTCCTAAGGATTTTCTTAACTAATTCATTAACTACTTCATTTTTCATTAACCATTTTTCATTCTTTTACCATAATCCAATTTGCATGTTGTCTGCTTTCCGAATCACGAATAATTACCCCAGCTTTTCTTAATTGTGTCAAAAAAGAAAGTATCTTTCTATCTTTTTGCGCATCGGTCATCGTATCTGGAAGTTTATCAGACAGCAGGACTCTTATTTGTTGCTTATTCGCCATTCCAAACTGCTGAATATAATCTATGATCATGTCCTGATAATATTTATTGTCAAATCCTTTGTTTTTTATATATTTTGCTTTCTCATCATCTGTTCTGGCAAGTGGTGCTGACAGATACAAATGACTTACCCGCCCCTCAACCAAATTATGTTTCCTAAGATGCGCTACAGCTTCTTTCGGCAACTTGTTCCCTTTTTGAACCTGATCCAATAAATATACCGTTACAAGATCCAAATTATCATTATCATGCAATAAATAGGTATATTTTTCGTCTATCTCACGACCATATACTACCACTTCAACCTTATCCTTCTGTGTAAGATTATAATCTGGTAATGGGAAAAATCTTTCACGTTGAATATTAAAAACCCTACGAATTCCGGTTGTTTCCGTATCAATCATCTTAAAGCGGACCATAGCATCCGCCAACAATTGATTTCGATAAAAAGGAGATGTATAACCCGGTCTCAGAATTGTCTCTACATTTCCCGGAATAAATGATCCCGGATTCGTTAAAATCAACTTATCTTCAAATTCATTCACATAAATTCTTCCACCTATACTATAATCAGTATGAACGATACAGTTATTAAGAAGTTCCCTCAAAACCCATGTATCAAATTGTTTGATTTCCTGTGGAAACAGTGTCATCTGATCAGGCATATAGCGATAAGTAAGATTACGGATATTCACAGTAATACGATCACTTAATGTGATAAAAGGAATCTTAAATATTTTGTAGTCCTTCACCATTTCTTTTGAATCATATATTCGCCATGATGCCTCCGGCATGCTTTGCATCAGATAATCAAATCTTTCATTTCCAAGCAGGAGCATCGCTGCATTTGTAATCCTTCCATTAATCAACAGTTTACGTGCCTCAAGAAATTCTTCATCCGACAATGAATCAACCTCAGTTGATACATGTTCATCATCTATCTTTTCCTTAAACTTTCCACGTGCAATCGCAATAGCATCCTTATCCAAATGCTCGATTGTCGCGCCCTCCACAAACTGTTTTGACCAGTCCTGAAATGTTTGCCTCCTTATACGTTCCCGCTTCTCCTGCGACAGAGGAATTAGTGATTCCCCTTCTCTGGCATACTCTTGATTTTTCCATGCGGTTGGTATTGCCGTGATAGCCGCCGGAATCTGAAACATGACCACTCTTCTGACTTCACCAAATATTTCAGGATATATCTCATATATATCAATAAATGACATACCACCAGAAATATTTTGAGCAATCTCATATTTCAAAGTTTTAAGTCCTTCTGTATTTCTGTAGTCCGACCCAACAATTTCTCTGCTCTTATTACAAACACCAAACACCAACCAGCCATACTGTAGCGACCGTAAGTTTGCCTCATTGCTAAGAGCAGAGAAATATTGTCCAATTTTCTCTTTATCATAATCTTTACCTGCTTCTTTAAACTCAACAACCTCATCCTCCCAGTTGTCAATCAAAGCTTTAAGCAAATTCTCCATTTCCTTTTGTTTCTTTTTTCTATACTTCAAAATCTCCATATTTAAGCTCCACATTTATATCCAGTTCTTAGTCTTCATAAAATAATCCTTGTACGGCATCATACTCTCATATAATTCCACACTTGTTCTTTAACTTTAAATCATGTTCAAACCAAATATGACAATAATATAATAATGCAATGCACTCATCACAATAATACGCCTAAAATTATATCATAGATACATAAAGGCTTCCATAATTTAATCATACCACTTTACAACAATTTAAATCATTTTGCTTTTGATACAAATCATTGTACTCTTTGCAGGAATCTCTCATTTATCCGTCCCACCATGCATATACCATTTCCTCTGCGCCTGTAACAATTCCCGGAACTTTCCGTCCGCTTCCGCCAACTCATTATATGTCCCCATCTGCACTAATTTCCCTTGATCCATAACCATAATACGATCCGCTATCTTGGTCAGTCCGATTCTGTGTGTAACAAGTAATGCTGTCCTTCCTTGAGCCAATTCCGCAAATTTCTCATACAACTTTGTTTCCTCCAGCGGGTCTATAGCAGAAGTCGGTTCATCCAGTATCATAATGTTTCTGCCCCGATAGATTCCCCTCGCTATCGCTATCCTCTGCCACTGCCCGCCGGATAATTCCGTCCCTCCAAAATCCCGCGACAAAACGGTATCATATCCATCTGCAAATCTCTCTTTCTCAAGTTCTATACCAAATTTTTCCATACACTGATAAAACGCCGCGCCATCCCGGTCTTCTAATGTGTGGTCGCTGATTATAACATTGTCAACGACCGACATCTTATATTTCTGAAATTTCTGAAATACGGCGGACATACCAGCGCCTACAGCTTCCGGCGTCATCCTGCCGATGTCTGCACCACCGATTTTTACTATCCCGCTGCCCGGCGTATAAATACCCAGCAATATTTTCGATAGCGTCGTTTTTCCGGAGCCATTATTTCCCACTACAGCAATCGTTTCCCCCTCATCTATCTGAAAGGAAACATGGTCAAGCGCCGGCCTGTCTGCGCCTGGATAAGAAAAGGAAACATCCTCCACAGTAATTTTGCCGTTAAAGTCGATATCCCCTTCCTCTTTGCAGGGAAAATTGCCATTCACCAGAGCAACGAAGCTGTTCACAATACCCACGCCGTCAAAGGGAGCCAGAAAATGATAAGCCGCATCATCACACAGGGCATATAACAGGGTAAAGGAAGATAAAACGGACGCATACAAAGCTACCGAAATCCGTCCTCTAAGCAGGGAAATAACCAGCAGTACCATTACTCCCCCATACCCTATTACTGTAAAAAAGGTTGTGCTCAGTTCCACCAGCTTGATCTTTTTC
>VSOA01000064.1 GCA_009774585.1 Lachnospiraceae bacterium | reverse complement strand
CCACCCAGTTCTTCTTGGCGGCAGGGCTTCAAACCCTCCTATTGTTCCTTCTACTGGCTTCACTTTTCGACACAGCCGGGAGATCTCCCGCTGATTCTTACCCCTGACACCATTTTACCCCCTCCCGACCAGTATTTCACGCTTCCCCAGACCGGAATCATCCCAAAACCTGAGAAAGTCGTCATTCTCATGAAACAACTGCAGGACATCGTAAAAAGCAAATACCCCTCTATCACTTTAGACGCCATGTCCACAAGCATTCTTACCGAACTCTATGGGCAGCTTTCGCTTGTTCCGCCCGTAGAAAGCTATACTGAGAACCAAAAGCAGATTTATTATGATATCATGGATTATGTCAAAACGAATATTTCCAGAAATATTAAGATTTCCGAGATAGCGGCTGCTTTCGGCTATAATGAGAAATATATCTCCCATCGTTTTGTGGAGATATGCGGTATTCCGTTAAAACAGTATATATTGAAAACAAAAGTTGAACAGGCAAATTATATGTTGACTGACACAAATAAATCCATCGCTGAAATTGCGAAAGAACTTGGGTATCCTGACAGTCATAATTTCTCAAGGACTTACAAAAAAATCACCGGGCTTTCGCCCAGTGAATATCGCAATACGTTTTCTAAAAGATTGTTGTACCATGTGTGAATCAGTTACGCTCTCGCAATTTACCGCACAAAGTTCGTCCGCTCAACAGGTTCCTTCTCGGGAAGCCCGTACTCCTTCCTGCCGAGTTCAATGCTCTTCATCAAAAACGTCATATTTCTCGCAAGCGTGCGCATACTCTGCAGTCCTTCCTTATCCTGCTCTGCGTCGCCGGGCGTTCTGCCGTGTACGCTGTTCCAGTACTGTCCCGACGCCACCGGCATACCACAAATGGTAAAAAACTTATTCAGTTCATCAAATGTCGCAGACAGACCGCCTCTTCGCGCCGCTACCACGCTTGCACCAACTTTCATCGTTTTATCGAAATGAGTACTGTAGAAAAGTCTCGTCAGAAATGCAACCAGCGTGGCGTTCGCAGACGCATAGTAAACCGGACTGCCGATTACCAGACCGTCACACGCTTCAAATTTTGCCGCCGTCTCATTTACAATATCATTAAACACGCATCTGCCTTTCTCGGCACATGTACCACAGGCAATACAGCCTCTTATATCTTGGTTCCCCACATGAAGAATTTCCGTCTCGACTCCCTCTCCCGCGAAAACCTGCTCCATCTCGTGAAGCGCTGTATATGTATTGCCGTTTACTTTCGGACTTCCGTTAATCATTAATACTTTCATATCACCCTTCCTCCTCTTCTATACCTGCCATACTCCGGCTTTATTCTACACCGGCTGTAATTTAGACGTAAAATCTGCCATCGCTTCCGAAATCTTAATCTGCTGCGGACATACCGCCTCACAGCTTTTACAGCCGACACATGCCGACGGCTGTTTCTCCTGCGGCACTGCCATCAGCGCCATTGGCGCAAGAAAACCGCCTCCCGTAAAATTATGTTCGTTATACAATTCAAGTAAAGCCGGGATGTCCAGACCTTTCGGGCAGTGGCTTGTGCAATAGCGGCACGCCGTACATGGCAGCCTCTTCTCTTTCAGTATCATTTCCGCGACACCAAGCAGTGCGTCCATCTCTTCTTTGCTCAGTTTCTTCTCAGTCTCAAACGTAGCGATATTCTTCTTAAGCTGTTCCATATTGGACATACCGGATAGAACCATCGTCACACCGTCAATACTCTGTAGAAACCGAAATGCCCAAGCCGGAACATCCTCGCCGGGACGAAGCATATTCAGCTTTTCTTCATATTCCGGTGCAAGCGACGCTAACTTACCTCCGCGCAGAGGTTCCATCACCCAGATTGGAATCTGATGTTCTTTTAACAGTTCTACTTTAGACTTCGCATCTTGGAACGACCAGTCCAGCCAGTTAAGCTGAATCTGGCAAAATTCCATCTTCTCACCGTATGCCGTAAGGAAACGTTCCATCACCTCATAGCTGCCGTGGGCCGAAAATCCGAGATGCCGGATTCTTCCGTTTGCTTTCTGTTTTACAAGATAGTCATAAATCCCATACTTCGGATCAAGATAAGCGTCGATATTCATCTCGCAGACATTGTGGAACAGATAGAAATCAAAATATTTCACACCGCATTTTTCAAGCTGCTTTTCGAAAATCTCTTCCACTTTGTCCATATTGGAAAGATCATACCCCGGAAATTTTGTCGCCAGATAGAAGCTATTTCTGGGATATCCGGCAAGCACGCGCCCCATAACCGTCTCTGAATTGCCGTCATGATAACCCCACGCCGTATCATAATAGTTCACGCCGTTCTCCATCGCATAATCAATCATTTCCGCAGTTGCCGCCTCATTGATATCCGCGCCGTTTTCTCCTGTCGGCAGGCGCATTGCTCCCATGCCGAGCGCGGATAATCGTATGTCCTGAAAATTCTTGTAAATCATTGCTTCTCCTCCTTTTCTATTTATGTTCTTCACCGACAACAATCTCCCCATGGGAATTGTCGTCATCACGAATAATTTCACCGACTGCCGGAACCTGAATGCGCCCTGCCGCCGGATTTTTAATGCTCATTACAGGTGTCGTGACAACAGCCTCTACCTCGGATTTCTCAAAACACAAGTCTGTGTCAATCATTTCGCATTCAACCAGTTTCAATCCCTTGCAATAACACAACGGCTGTGTACCGATAATCTTGCAGTGCTCAAAAGTCACATTCTCACAATACCATGCAAGATATTCTCCCTTGACGGTACAATTCCGGACCACAACATTCTTAGCATGCCAGAAGGCGTCTTTCGTGTCAAACGTACAGTTCTCAAATACTGCATTCTCGATATACTGGAAAGAATATTTGCCCTTCATCTGCACATTGTCAAAGTATAACCCTCCGGAACGCATCATGAAATATTCGCTTTCCACAGTGCATTCTTTCATTCTGACATCCTGCACAGACCAGCCAAACTCCGGAGAGATGACATCGCATCCGCTCATCTCTACATGACTGCATTCCCGCAATGCTTTGATTCCATGCATTTTCGTATTTATGATCTTGATGTCCGAAGAATACCACAGTGCCGCCCTGCATAGCTCAGTTATCTGTGAATCAATGATCTCAAGCTTCCGGTCATGCCAGAACGGATACCGCAGATTAAAGAAGCATCCGCACACCTGAATATCACTGCTTTCTTTCAGCGCACTCTCACCGTCAGCCGGACCGTCAAAATCACAGTTTTCCAACATCAGCCCGCGGCTTGCATACAGCGCACGTTCCATATCAAAATTTTGGTTACTAATCTTTGTTACTGCCGTCATACTTTTCCCGCCTCTGTCAAATTTGTTCTTTCATTTGCTATATTACTTCTTTATCATACACTATATCGCAGTCATATTTCTATTGCAAATACTTATACCGAATATTTTATCATTCCCGTAAGGCATATCACCTCAAATCACTTGCTCTGTCGCATTTTCCTGTAACGTAAAAAACTCCCGCATCCATGCAACATGCAAAATACGGGAGTTCTTGTGCTTTCCGCCGCGGTAACACGGTAATATGTAATTTATTCAATCTGGGCTATCAGATTCCAAAAAGGGGATTGTTCACCCTTTTTCTTCTCCTGTTCATCGTAGAATCCTATTCTGTCACGATAATCAGGCACGACTCTCTTAATGCTGTTCCTTGCAAGCTGCTCCTGACTCTTGTTCACGCAGATGATATAGATTCCTTCTTTGCGCTCGGGCAATACTTCCGATCTGTCATCGGCATCCCCGTCCGCCAGATTCATCGCCGCGAATCCGTTCATTCCAAGCTTTCTCTTAAATTTGATAAAGAAAGAAATTCCTTCCCGGAAAAAAACTTTCTTGATTCTTTCCTTCGTTGCGTTATCATATACTTCACACAGTGCGATTTCATTATTCACTTTTACTCTCGACAATTTAGATTCTACCATAACAACCTCTCTTTCACTACTGACCAAAGAGTCTCTCCTCAGCAAGCTTATGCTTACAAGTACCTATCCTATCACAAAGGTTGTGAAAATGTCGTGAAGGAAAGCGGTAGATTTTCTTAAGATTTTCTTTAGGGCATCTTCGTGCCTATAATGTTCCCGCCTCCCAGTACATAGCCGTCGTCATAGAAGACCACTGCCTGTCCCGGCGTAATAGCACGCACCGGCTTGTGGAATGTGCATTTAATCACGTCGTCTGCAACCCTTTCTACCATACACAGCTCCCCCGCATGGGCGTAGCGTATTTTCGCCAGAACTTCCCTCGGCTGCGTTAAGCTTTCCATTCCCATGTAATTGACTTGATTGCAGTACAGCGTATCACCGAACACTTCTTCCGCCTCGCCGATTACGACCTCATTCGTCTCCGGTCTTAGTTGTGTCACAAACACCGGACGTCCCATGGCAAGATTCAGTCCCTTGCGCTGCCCTACCGTATAATGTGTGATACCGAGATGCCTCCCCAGTATCCTACCATCCTTCGTCACGAAATTACCTTCTTCCGGAACTCTTTCACCTGCCGTTTTGTCAATAAAAGACGCATAATCATTGTCCGGTATAAAACAGATTTCCTGACTGTCCGGCTTATGCGCCACTGGAAGTTCTGCTTTGCACGCAATTTCCCTTATTTCTTCCTTCGTATATTCTCCAATCGGCATCATCGTGTGCGCAAGTTGTTCCTGTGTCAGACTATACAGCGCATATGTCTGATCTTTCTTTGCGGTGACGGAATTTCTGACGGCATATCTGCCGTTTGACATTCTGGCAATTCTTGCGTAGTGTCCCGTAGCAATATAATCCGCGCCGATTTCCAAACTCCTCTTAAGCATGGACTCCCACTTCACATAGCGGTTGCATGCAATACAGGGATTCGGCGTTCTGCCCGCCAGATATTCTTCCACAAAATAATCCATGACCTTACATTTGAACTCTTCCTTGAAATTCATGACATAGTAGGGAATATCAAGTGCCTGCGCCACACGCTGTGCGTCCTCTACCGCGCGCAGGCCGCAGCATCCCCCGTTTTCTTCCTGCACATTTCGCTCTTCATCCTGCCAGATCTGCATGGTCACTCCGATTACATCATATCCCTGCTCTTTCAAGAGATAAGCCGCCACAGACGAATCCACTCCGCCGGACATACCTACCACTATTTTCTTCTTATTCATAATTCTGTTCTTCCTCTCCATGCTCACGCATAAACATAAATTATATCCAACAATAAAATGGTGTCCTATGAAATTACAAAAATGGAAAAACCCGTTAGTGACCGGAACTGTCATTCTTACTCTGACAGGACTTCTCAGCCGTTTTATCGGCTTTTTCTATCGAATCTTCTTATCCAACGTATTCGGCGCCGAAGGCATGGGAATCTATCAGCTTATCTCTCCCGTGCTTGCGCTCTCTTTTGCCTTAACTGTGTCCGGCATACAGACTGCCATCTCCAAATACGTTGCCAGTGAAACAAGCACTCACGACTACAAAACTTCTTTTCGGACATTATGGACCGGCTTCATTCTGGCAATGTCACTGTCCATAGCCGCCGCCCTATATATTTATCTGTGCGCAGACTGGATTGCCGCCACTCTCTTACTCGAGTCACGAACCGCTCCGCTCCTGCGTATCATCGCGCTGTCCATCCCTATGGCGACCGTGCATTCCTGCATCAACGGATATTTCTACGGCATCCGCAAAACCGCCATACCCGCCGTGTCCCAATTAGCGGAACAAATCTGTCGCGTCGGATCAGTTTATCTGATTTATCACATATGCAGACAGCATGGCACAACGCCGACAATCAGCTTCGCCGTAGTCGGTCTGGTCATCGGTGAAGGCGCTTCTATGATCGTCTCCGTCATCGCGATTCTTTCCCGCGCACATCAGGTATTTCCGGCCCGCGATTACCAATCCGGCACGAAGCGTTTATCTTCCCCCTACCGCCGCATTATGGGACAGTTGTTACAACTCGCCGTACCACTGTCCGCCAACCGCCTGATCATCAACCTGCTGCAGAGCATCGAGGCAATTTATATTCCCAACCGTCTTATGGCTTATGGACTGAACAATGCAGACGCCCTAGGAGTTTACGGTGTGCTAACAGGAATGAGTCTTCCTCTTATACTGTTTCCCTCTGCAATCACCAACTCCATATCCGTGCTGTTACTTCCGATCGTATCCGAAGCTGACGCTAGCGGAAACACGAGCGCCGTCAAGCGCGCCATCATGACTTCCATACGCTACTGCCTGTTTCTCGGTTTTGGATGTACTGCAATGTTCCTTCTCTTAGGACGCACCGCCGGACGTATGTTGTTCCACTCGGAGCTTGCCGGCAGTTTTATTCTTACGCTCAGCTTCATCTGCCCTTTCATGTATATTGCGAGTACATTAAACAGCATATTAAACGGACTCGGCAAAACAGCGCAGACTTTTCTGTTCAGTGTGGTCAGCCTGCTGCTTCGTCTGTTGTTCGTATTTATCGCCATTCCTGTGTACGGTATCAAAGGATATCTGTGGGGCACTCTTGCGAGCCAGATGCTGCAGACGCTTCTGTGTACGGTATCGGCGCTGCACATCTCACACAAGGCTCATAGAGCAGTATAACTTCCGTACATACGACACTTGCGATTCTTAACTTAATATACTATAATGTATGTGTTTTTGCCAGAGAAATCGCTTTACTCTTAACGAAGGGCAAGCGTATATTCCCATGGTATTCACAGAATATACATGTAAGAGGAGTATGAGAAAATGTCATTTCATTATGTAGCCAAATTACCGACACCGGAGGATATCCGTGAACAATTTCCAATGCCTGATCATCTTGTCAGACTCAAGAAAGAACGCGATGCTGAGATAAGTGATGTCATCTCCGGTAAAAGCAATAAATTCCTGTTGATTATCGGTCCCTGTTCTGCCGACAACGAGGAAGCGGTTTGTGATTATGTAAACCGTCTTGCCCGTATCAATGAGCAGGTTAAGGATAAGCTGATTCTGATTCCCCGAATCTACACCAACAAACCCCGTACCACCGGAGAAGGATAAAAAGGTATCCTAAGACATACGGATCCCCAGAAAAAACCCGAATTTACAAGCGGTCTGATTGCCATGCGTAAAATGCATATCCGCGCCATCGAAGAATCCAGACTGACTGCCGCTGATGAAATGCTCTATCCGGACAATTGGGGCTATGTGGAGGACATCCTCTCTTATGTCGCTATCGGCGCCCGTTCCGTAGAGGATCAACAGCACCGGATGACGGTCAGCGGTTTCGACGTGGCAGCAGGCATGAAAAATCCCACCAGCGGTACGCTCTCCGTCATGTTAAACTCCATCTATGCTGCACAGCATCCCCATGATTTTATCTACAGAGGACATGAAGTGCGCACCGGTGGTAATCCCCTCGCCCATGCCGTACTGCGTGGTTCCGTCAACAAACACGGCAGGAGCCTTCCCAACTACCACTATGAAGACCTCGCTATGCTATACTCGCTGTATCAGGAATACGACCTTGTGCATCCGGCATGTATCATCGACGCCAACCACAACAATTCCAATAAACAATACGAACAGCAGGTGCGTATCGTCAAAGAAGTGATGCATAGCAGAAAGCTCAACAAGGATATCCATCGTATGGTAAAAGGCGTAATGGTGGAGAGTTATATTGAAGAAGGATGTCAGAAAATAGGCGAAGGCATCTACGGCAAGTCCATTACCGACCCGTGTCTCGGCTGGGAAGCTTCGGAGCGGTTAATTTATGATATCGCAGAATATGAGTAGAAACAATTTATTTCGTAAGTTCGAACAACCGGCGGGGCATATGTTCCGTCGGTTTTTTTCTCTTGACTTTAGTACGAAATCATACTATAATTTCTTTGGTACGATTTCGTACTACTTCACACGTATATCACAAGCCTGATTGTGATACTGCTTAAACAGAAAATTCCGCATTGGCTTTCATTCAAAACAGAAAGGAACGACATGAATATACATTCTTCCAAAGAACTGAAACGCTACAATTATCTGGCAAGCGAGATTGACGCCGCTTATCATGAAATCTCCTCAAAACTCGGACTGCCTGACAGTTCCATGATCGTGCTATATACTATCTGTGACAGCGGAGATTCCTGCCTGCTTCGGGATATCGTCCATAATTCCGGCATCAGCAAACAGACGGTCAACTCCGCCCTGCGTAAGCTGGAAGCCGAAGGCATCATTTATTTAGAACATGCAGGAGCGAAAAATAAATCTGTCTGCCTCACCATAAAAGGTAAAAAACTGGCTGACCGCACCGCTCGACGAATTATTGATATCGAGAACGATATCTTTGCCTCGTGGTCCTCCGAGGATATGAATAAATATCTGGAACTGACCGAACGCTACCTGCTGGATTTTAAAGACAGACTCAGACAGTTAGAACAGAAACCCGGCGAAACATAATCGTCAATAACAAGAACAATACACGAAATCAAAGGATGTCTGCAACCATGAAAACAACAATCCAATTATCAGACCACTTTACTTACAATAAATTATTGCGTTTCACTTTTCCATCTATCATCATGATGGTCTTCACATCAATTTATGGCGTAGTGGACGGTTTCTTTGTGTCCAACTTCGCCGGAAAAACCGCTTTTGCGGCAGTTAATCTCATCATGCCCTTCATCATGATCTTAGGCGGTATGGGATTTATGATCGGTACGGGCGGAACTGCGCTTGTGTCCCTTATCCTCGGGCAAAATGACCGTGAAAAGGCAAACCGCTATTTCTCCATGATGATATATATGACTTTGCTTCTGGGAATCGTCCTGTCCGTAACAGGTATTATCTTTATGCGTCCTGTCGCCGCTTTTCTTGGCGCCACGCCGGATATGATGGAGGATTGCGTTCTTTACGGAAGAATCGTGATAGGATTTACATCTACGTTTATGTTGCAGAACGTATTTCAGAGTTTCCTGATTGCCGCTGAAAGACCGAAACTCGGTCTGGCCGCAACTGTCGCCGCCGGCGTCACAAATATGATTCTCGATGCCTTATTTGTCGGTGTGTTCAGCTGGGGTGTTGCAGGCGCTGCTCTCGCCACCGGCTTAAGCCAATGTATCGGAGGTGCGCTGCCATTTATTTATTTCGTCCGCCCTAATACCAGTCTGCTCAGACTGTCCCGTACAAAGCTTGCATTGAAGCCTATGCTGCAAGCCTGCGCCAATGGTTCTTCAGAGTTGATGAGCAACATTTCCTCTTCCGTTGTCAGCATGATTTATAACTTCCAGCTCTTAAAATATGTGGGTGAAAACGGTGTGTCCGCATATGGCGTTCTCATGTATGTACAGTTTATTTTTATTGCCATTTTCATCGGCTATTCCATAGGTTCGGCACCGATAATCAGTTACCATTACGGCGCCGGAAACCACATGGAATTGAAGAATATGCTTAAGAAAAGTGTCTTACTTTCGAGCGGCGCCGGCATTATCTTAAGTCTGTCCGCCTTCCTGCTTGCCGCACCGCTTGCCAAAATATTCGTGGGTTATGACGCCGAACTTTTTGACCTGACTGCCCATGCATTCCGGCTGTTTGCGTTCTCTTTCCTGCTAGCCGGGCTGAACATCTTCGCCTCTTCGTTCTTCACCGCGCTCAACAATGGGGCAATCTCGGCAGCAATTTCGTTTATGCGTACGCTGATTTTTCAGACCGGAGCTGTACTGTTACTGCCGGTTTTCTTCGATGTGGACGGTATCTGGTTCGCCATCACCATCGCGGAAATATGTGCGTGCATACTTTCCGCCGTCTTCCTCATTGCTAAGCGCAGGAAGTATCATTATATGTGATGATTACTCAGCGGGAAGCTTAAGATATTCGCTTCCTGCCAAGTGATCATCACAAATTGTAACAATTGTAACTCATCCTTCCTCCTGCCGCACAATCCTATAATATGTTTTCGCCGTAATCAGATAGCTTACACCATATACGACCACAAACAATGCTGAAACCCCTACAATGCTCCCCACAAACAGGCGCATATCAAACAGTGAGATTACCGCAAAGAGACACTTGACCATAAACATACCCGCCAACGTATGAAGAATTGCCCCCGCAAGCGGCAGTCCGAAAACCATTAGAATCTGTCGGTGTACCGTCCCTTGAATCTCTCTATCACTCATACCGACTTTCTGCATGATACCGAAATTATTTCTATCCTCATATCCTTCCGTAACTTGTTTGTAGTACATAATCAAAATGAGACACATAAAGAAAATCATACCGAATAAAATCCCGATGAATAACAAGGAACCGTATGTTACCCGATTGTTTTCCCGCCAGTCTATACCGTTCTGCATACTTTCAAATCCCGGCTGACTCTGTCCCCATTCGCTAAATTCCTCTATAAAAGCTTTTTTCTCCTCGTCAGCCCCTTGAAGAAGAATCTTAATGCGCTGTGTGTCAACACTTTCTATATATTCGTCCGCGTCTGCCACACCGTTTGTCTCACACCAAGCGCGGACACATTCATCCCGCGCTTCCCTGTCCTTTACAACCATCACGTAACGTGCATTGAACGTATTACCGTCCGCCTTAGGTGACGGAAAGAATGCGTCGGGTTCCTCCTGCACCTGAAACGTCCTGCCAAAGAAATCGACGGTGTCATAACCGAAATCTCTGCCGCTGCAGTAAATAAGCGCCTCATCCACGGCAAGATTGACCGAACGGTTCTCCAGCCGGTTATAATCCTCCTGCATAAGGAAATCAATCTGATATTCACTCGCATAATCCTCTCCGTTTTGCATCTCGAACCGATTTTCGTTCTGCTTCACATGAAGCGTTACTTCATCATAAATATCTACCCGCGATGCAGTCAGATGATATTTATCTTCAAGTTTCTCTATTTCACGAACGGCATTCTGCCGTTCTACTTTCTCATTCCTGTATGACATTTTCAAATCATACGGATAGACAAAATGTACGCTGCCGTCCAAACCGATGCAGAGCGCTACCGTACAGATCAGCGTAATAAGCGTCATTGTAGAGAAAATACAGATATTGGAAAGGCTTGCCGCGCTCTTTTTCATACGATAGAGCATTCCCGAAACGGTGATAAAATTCTGCGGTCTGTAATACATCTTCTTCCTCGTCTTCATCCATTTGAGGAACGCAATGCTCCCTGATGTAAACAAAAAATAAGTGCCTATAATGACCCAGAAAACAGCCATAAAAAAATTGATAAAAATCATCGAATCAACTTTTGCCGTGATAGAGCAATAATAGCCGCCGCACAGCGCCGCCATGCCAAGAATCGCGTAAATCCAAAGAAATCTCGGTTCTTTCTCACCCTTTTTACTGCCGCTCATCAGTTCAATCGGTCTCGCCTTGCCAACCTCCCATAAACTTCCCGCATAATTAATCAGATATACTACACCGAAATAAACCAACGTCTCCTCAAAAGCAGCCGGTTCAAATACAAATCCGATTTCCGCCGGCATTCTGCATATCCGAAGAAGCAGCAAAAAGAACAACTTGGAAAATACGATTCCCAAAATGATTCCGCCACACAGCGTCACAACATAAAGTATAAGGGATTCACAAAACATCATAACGCCGATATGCTTTTTCTCTAATCCCAACATATGATACAGTCCGAACTCTTTCTTCCGCCTCTTTACCAGAAATCCATTCGCATATATCAGGAAAATTAGAAGAATGATGGACAAAAGTCCTTTTCCTAATTTCAGCAAAACCCACATATATGCACTTTTCGGCATCATTTTGATAATGTCGTTGTACAGAATCGACGCAAATATAAAATAAGTAAATACCGAAAATATCCCCGCTGCAAGATACGGATAGTATACATTTTTATTACTTACAATACCTTTGCATGCCAGCTTTGGCAGCATCTTTATATGCAGCTTATCGGCCATCTTGATTTTATTGGCTGTTTTATTCATGCCGTCCGCACCTCTTTTCCGTTTCTCTTCTCTTCGTCCGCTGACTCCGGTCTCTGTTTCACATCTGCCACTTTCTCTTCCTGCGGCTTTGTCTGCAATACCGTCAACGTATCGGATATCATCTTATACATATCTTCATTACTCTGGTTCCCCTTATAAATCTGATGAAATACACAGCCGTCTTTAATAAAAAGAACCCTTTCTGCATGGCTCGCCGCTTGAACTGAGTGCGTTACCATAAGGATTGTCTGACCTTCCTTATTTACCTCTCCGAACAGCTTCAACAATTTGCCAGCCGCACGAGAGTCAAGCGCTCCGGTAGGTTCGTCCGCCAGAATGATATCCGGCTGCGTGATCAGTGCACGACAGGCAGCAGCGCGCTGCTTCTGACCACCCGACACTTCATACGGGTATTTATCCAGAATATCCGCAATTTCCAGTTTCTTCGCCAGCGGCCGCAATTTCTCTTCCATCCCCTTGTAATCCGCTCCCGCCAACACAAGCGGCAGGTAAATATTGTCTCTTAATGACAAGGTGTCCAGCAGATTGAAATCCTGAAATACGAATCCTAAATGTTCTCTCCTAAATGCACAGATATCTCTGTGTTTAATTTCCGATAAATCTCTGCCGTTTAAAAGAATCTGTCCGCTTGTCGCTTTGTCCAAAGAAGCCAGAATATTGAGAAGCGTCGTCTTGCCGGAACCGGATTCTCCCATAACCGCCACGTACTCGCCCTCCTCCACGGAGAAGTTCACATCACTAAGCGCCTGCACTTTAACCGCTCCAAACCTTGTGGTATATACTTTCTTTACATTTTTTACTTCCAACAACGACATATCGTGTCTTACCTCCTGTCTGCATCCGATATGCTTTCCCCTTTCTATGAGAAAAGTATATCCGCGAGATACTTATTTATTGTCCCCACATCTTTAGGATCATTATAAAAAAAGAAGAAATGCTCTGCCATGCATCAGGCTTACATTTCCTCTCCGTAATCTTACATTATTGTCACATACGATCCCGCTTACAGACTCCGCCCTCATATATTCTCTGTCTCAGATTGCGCAAATCCCAAAATGACTTTCGTCCCTTCCTGCGGTTTCGAATGCACCGTAATCGTATGCGCCATCCGCTCCATAATCTGATTGCACAAATATAATCCGAGTCCCGTTGCTTTCTTGTCAATCCGTCCGTTATATCCTGTAAAACCTCTCTCGAAAATCCGCGGAAGGTCACTCTCCCTGATGCCGATTCCCGTATCTTCAATGACCAGATAAGACACTTTACCCTGTTTCCTGCTTCCTGCCTCATCCGCCCCGTAAATTGCAATGCCACCTTGTTTTGTATATTTCAGCGCATTCGAGAATATTTGTTCCACCACAAAACCAAGCCACTTCTCATCCGTCTGCGCACGGATTTCAAATTCGTCCATCTGAAAAGAAAGGCCGCTTCGCAGGAAAAGAACCGAATACTTGCGCACCGCCTGCTTCACAATCTCACGCACATCATGTTCCGTAAACAGAAAATCCGAGGAAGGATTGTCCAGTCTGGCAAAATAGAGCGCCATCTGTGCATACTGTTCAATTTTAAAAAGTTCCTCCGTCTCTCTTTGTCTGTCGTCTTCACTTTGAAGAAGCAGTCTGAGTGCGGCAATCGGCGTCTTAATCTGATGTGTCCACATCGTATAGTAATCCGTCATGTCTTTCTGTTTCTCGTCATACCTTGTCACAAACTTTCTCTTCTCCTGCTCCTCCTCTGTTAACAACTGACGATATAACTTTTCCGGCAGTTCTTTTGCCTCCGGCAAATCACTCGTCCGGTCTTCTTCCTTTTGCAATGCAAGAAAAAGCGCATGGCATCTAGCACGGTAACCGACATAATCTGCAACAACCACCAAAATCCCGAAGAACAACGTAAGTTCCACCGCATAGAACATATTTCCTACCGTCCGCCTATAATCATAGAGCGCAGCTATTACATAAAACACCGTTATAATTAATAAATAGAAACAAAGCAGCTTATATCTGTCCCGCACATATGCCCGGCGTATCTGCCTGTCCATCTCACTTTTACTCATCATCGATTCATATTCTCCTTCGCCGCCAGCTGATATCCGATGCCCTTCTTGGTCGCGATAAAATCATGAATACCCGTCTCCTCCAGCTTCTTCCTAAGACGGTTCATATTCACGGTCAGCGTATTGTCATCCACAAAGCATTCATCATCCCACAGCTTCTTCATAATCTTTTCACGACTAACCGTATTGCCGGCATGCTCAAAGAGAAGCTGCATA
This sequence comes from Lachnospiraceae bacterium, assembly GCA_009774585.1. Classification (GTDB taxonomy): domain Bacteria; phylum Bacillota; class Clostridia; order Lachnospirales; family Lachnospiraceae; genus UBA3282. The sequence continues at coordinate 673 of VSOA01000064.1, read as the reverse complement.
ATCCGAAATTCATTTTTGGACAACTCAAGCTTAGTTCCCGAATAGAGAATACTCATATCCATCAGGTTCAAAATCACATTCGCGTACTCCATCACCGACGACTGCTGCCCAAAAGAATAAGTCCGCCGCAATATTGCCTGCACCTTGGCAAGCAGTACCTCCAAGTCAAAGGGCTTCGTGATAAAGTCGTCGCCGCCCATATTCATCGCCATAACAATATTCATATTATCGGACGCGGAAGAAATAAACACCACCGGAACCTGTGAGATTTTGCGTATTTCACCACACCAGTAATAGCCGTTATAGAATGGAAGTCCGATGTCCAAAAGAACCAGCTGCGGTTCAAAAGAAATAAACTGCGTCAGGATATTCTCAAAGTCTTTCGCGCAGACCGTCTCATATCCCCATCTGTCCAAATATTTTCCAATCTGCTCCGATATCGTACTGTCATCTTCAACAATGAATATTTTATACATCTCAATCTCTGTCCTTTTATCAATACATTTCCGTCTATATTCCAAAACTGCTGGCATCAAGCAAATTTGTACGGCACAAATTTACGATAACTGCACATCAGTGTGATTAATCACATCTCTTTTATTATAAAGAAAAGCACGGGGTGTTTCAACAGAAAACAGTCCCATGCCTTTATAACATTTTTATATTTTTATAT
>VSOA01000063.1 GCA_009774585.1 Lachnospiraceae bacterium | reverse complement strand
CCATCCATGTCACTCATCTTCGTATGGCAATGTAGTTCCACTCTCTTCTTCACACTCGTGTCCATACGGGAAACCGTGAAATCAGGTATTTTCTTGACGCCTGTTAAAGAACCGATGGTCAGTTCATGGTCGAACTTGTCCATCATCGTCATACCCTTTATTTTCACGAAGGCGCCGGGTTTCATACCGTCTGTTATTTCTCCCACCTGTTCGTTATGCGCAAAAAGCTTAATGGTCATTGTATCGGTAAAATCCGTCACATCATAAATCAGGATCGTTCTCTCATTCTTGATTTCCCGCTTATCCATGCTGATAATCTTACCGCGGATAACCACTTCCCCTATTTCCCCGATGATTTCGCTGATCGGCATTGCCTCCTCGTCAAAATCCCTGCCGTACAATACGTCGGGATTGTCGGAACGCTTGACGGCGCGTTTGAAATCCGCCTTTTTATTGTCGCCGTTCTTTGATTTATGTAAACCAAACTGTTTTTTACCTTTCAAACCGCCGCTGCCGTTTTCAGAGCCGGATAATAACGATACTGTCCCGCCGACACCGTTTAGACCCGCGCCGGCTTTCCCTATGGCTGTCCCTGTTACACTGTTTCCGCCCTGTCCTGCGACTCGTTCTGTTTGTACCGGTCCGGTTTCGGATGCGTCTTTCATATCACTCGTTATGTATTCTGTCTCTCCCGCGCCATCCTGCGCCAATCCATTTGCAGTATAATAACCCGCCCTAGCCGAAATCTCTGCCACCTGCATGGCAAGCTTATGGTCATTCTCTTTCTTGTACTTACCAGTAATATGTTCTTTATAAGCTATCTGCACTTCTACGGAGAACCCACAACGCTCATTATAAATCTTTTCCAGGATGCGAATCAGTTCTTCAGCCTTGCCTTTGCCCAACACGGTATCTTCCACAACGAGATTCAGCTTTCCGTTCTCGTCAAAATCTACATCTGCATGTTTGAACAGATTGTACTCCACCGGAGAATATTCCCGCAGTTCCAGCAAAATGCTGTCACGGTAGATTTCCATCAGCTTCTCCGGTGTGTACTGAGAAGACAGTTGAAAACGCTCGTAGAATTTAATGACCATGGCGGCATTCGGGAAAAACTGCTTCTTGATTTCTCCTTCCACCCGGAAAATATCCTCTTTCTGTATCAGCCGTTCCGAAGAAATATAAATGCGCAGAAAGTCCTTCCTCTTCGTAGACGAAACCTTATCCACCGTCACCTGCTCATATAAATCTCTTAGACCTGTATCCAGTTTTAAAGTAGGAAACACCTCAAAGAATTTCTTACCCATTTTTACTCCTTACCCCAATTCAACAGTTCCTCACGCAGTGTATCAAGCAGTCTGTCCTCCGGCACCTTGCGCACGATCTCACCCTTCTTGATAAGCAGACCTTCTCCTATACCTCCGGCAATACCAATATCCGCTTCTTTTGCTTCCCCGGGACCATTGACCGCACATCCCATCACAGCCACTTTAATATCAAGCGGTATATCTGCAACCATTGTCTCCACCTGATTAGCAAGTCCGATCAAATCAATGCGCGTTCTTCCGCATGTGGGACAGGAAACAACTTCAATACCACCCTTACGCAGTCCGAGCGTACGCAAAATCAGTTTCGCCGACTTAATTTCCTCCACCGGATCTCCCGTTAACGATACGCGAATCGTATCTCCGATACCTTGATTCAAAATCAGCCCCAGTCCTATCGCCGACTTAATATTGCCGCTCGTCACCGTCCCGGACTCGGTAATTCCTACATGAAGCGGATAATCCGTCCTCTGCGCCAGAAGTTCATGCGCCCGTACACACATCATCACATCTGACGATTTAATGCTGATTACCATATTGTCATATCCTAGGTCTTCAATCATACCCGCTTTATCCAACGCACTCTCCACGATGCCCTCTGCCGTCACGCCATGATATTTCTCCACAAGTTCCTTCTCAAGCGAACCGCTGTTAACACCAACACGAATAGGAATACTGCGCTCCTTCGCCACTGACACCACCGCTGCAACTTTATCCTTACTTCCGATGTTGCCGGGATTAATACGAATCTTATCCGCTCCATTCTCCATCGCCGCAATCGCCATCTTGTAATCAAAATGAATATCTGCCACAAGCGGGATATGTATCTGTTCCTTAATCCTTGCAATCGCCTGCGCCGCCTCTATTGTAGGCACCGTACAGCGGATGATCTCACAACCTGCCCGTTCCAGACGCAGAATCTGTTCCACTGTCGCTTTGACATCCTCCGTTCTCGTGTTCGTCATAGATTGAATCAGAATCGGATTACCACCTCCGATTACTTTATCTTTAATTCTTACAGTCTTTGTTCGTTCACGATGCATAACCTATTTCCTTTCCTGATACAGCCGAATTCCGAAAAAATACACGCCTTGTGTTCTCCCGCTATAGCCTTAGTATATTTAATTATCATACCACATTTTTTGTCTTAAAGCACACTATTCATTATTCCGGTTCAGGTAATCCCTCCGGTACGGATAATAACAGATCTCCTCCTGCATTTCCGTCAGCCAGACTTTCTTCTCCACACCTCTGATAAAATGCCGGCGCTGTAGTCCATGCTTTCGCTTTTTGCACTTTCTGAGATGTGTTCTGACTTCCTCCGCCGACCGGTAGCGCTGCGCTGGATCTTCTTCCATACATTTACGAATCACCCTTTCCAGCTTTTTGGATACAAACGGCTGATAGTCCTGTACCGGCAATGAAGCGTACGGCGGTTTCGCCGGGTCCGCTCCCGTCATCATATAGTACAGTACTTTGCCTAGCGCATAGATATCGCTTCTCTCGTCCGCATACGCTCCGATTCCGGTCAGACCGAGCTGTTCCGGAGCCGCGTAGCCTTGCGTAACCGCCATCACAATATGATCCTGACTCCCGTAATTTCTCAAAACAGCCGCACCGAAATCCACCAATCTTATATGTCCGTCCGGACACACTATGATATTATCCGGTTTAAAATCCCTATAAATAACAGGTGGTTTCATTGTGTGCAGATACTCTGTCACATCCAAAAGCTGTTCAATCCAAGTACACACCTGCTCCTCACACGCATATCCGTTTTCATCTATATAACGGCGAAGCGTTATCCCCCTGATATACTCCATGACCAGATACCATGATTCATCCCACAACAGTTCATAGATGACCGGAAGCATAGGATGCTCAAGCTTCTGAAGCCACTCCGCCTCCCGTCTCGATTTCCCCAGATGTTTTACTGCCGCCATACGCTGCAAGTCTTCGTCTCTGGCTAGATATACGCTTCCCTCTCCTCCTTCTCCGAGAAGTCGAAGCACCTTATATTTTCCGATACTGTTTTTTTCTGTTTCTGCCCTGTTTACCTCCGGTCTCGATTTTTCCAGCCTGCTTGTTTCCGGATTCAAATTTTCCTTTCCACATTCCGGCTTCAAATCTTCTGTCCCAAAACACCCTCCCATACCCTTTCTCCTTTCCGCATTCCGGCTTATTTAACCGCTTTAATATAAATTGCCGACATGTTATCCTTCTCTCCGCGCTTCATACACGCTTCACCGATTGCCCGCAGTCTGCGCACTGCCTGCTCCTCCGTTTCTACTGCTTTCGGATTTAGGACATCCGCTAATTCCGGCTCGTCAACACAATTCCTAAATCCATCGCTGCATAGCAGAAATGCCTGCCCGGGCTTAACAATTCCCATTTTATAATCCGATCTTTCATAACCGAAACTGCCGACGCATTTCGTGAGCCGGTTTTTCCCATATACATGGTCTGTCGTCATACATTCCGCTTCGCTGCCATTTCCTTTTCCTCTGTATATCGCACCCAGCCGGTACGCTCTGCTGTCTCCCAGATGCCAGAGCAGATAAGAGCTTTCCCATAGTACAAGCACAGTCATAGTCGTTCCAAGACTGATTTGCTCCCTCTTGGCATATCTTGACAATTGTTCCTGCATGTCGTACACCAGCCGGTCCAATGATCTCCTGATAATCCAATATGACTTTTTCTTCCGCACAGCCCGCAGCAGCGACTCGTAAAACCACTCCTGCAGCCGCCTCGTCACATATCCGCTTGCACGTTCACCCTGCGACAGCCCGCCCATGCCGTCACAGACTGCCGCCATAAGTACTCTGCCTGCTGCCGTCATTACCTGCACTACAACAAGAGAATCCTGATTGCACCTTGCCACACTGCCCCGCTCCCAATATACACTTGTCAAATACTTCATTTACCCTCCCCTTAATCGGTCGATTGCTGTGCGGCTGCAAATGCCTCTTCTGCCCACCGCGCAGTTATCCTTCTCATAATTCTTGGAATCATGCGTGAATCCCGCTGAAACTATATACTCATGGGTTCCGAGCGGAACCCGATAGAGTCAGTATATAGCATATAGAAATAAATTACAACGACAAATCATTCTTTCAGTTCTTTATAAACACTTAGGAGAAACAGTCCCACCGCCAAAAACGCCGTAAGTACATCAGCCACCGGCTGGGAAAGCAATACTCCGTTATAACCGAACCATCTTGATACGGTAAAAATTACGACTGCAAAGATAGCGCCCTGCCGACTGACAGATAAGAGGAATGCACCCCACGCCTTGCCCGCCGCCTGAAAAATAACAGTTGTTACTAGCACTATGGACATGAACACCATCCCTATCTGCTGCATACGCAGCATCGGCGTTCCGATAGAGACGATATGTTCATCCGCAATAAACATTCTAAGCAGATACGGAGCCGCCAGCGACATAAATCCTGAAATTGTCACCGCAATACAGCACTCGAATCCATAGCAGAAACGCAATATCTTTTTCAGTCTGTCCCGATTACCCGCTCCGTAATTATAACCGATGAGCGGCTGTGTCCCGAACGCAAAACCGATAATCACAAAAGCCGCCAACAAATTTGTCTTCGTCACAATTCCCATTGCCGCCACTCTGTCATTTCCGTAAGGAAGCAGAAACCGATTAAGCATTGTCATTCCGATACTCTGCATCAGGTTCGTGATACACGCCGGAATACCGATTGAAAGAATCTGCAGCAATTCTGAAGGAACCAGTCGAAACTCCCTGATATCAACAGACAGTTTCTTCGTTCTGCAAAGAAGAATCCAGATATAATAGATATCCGTACAGACATAACCAATCACCGTGGCAATTGCCGCACCCGCAGCTCCCCATCCGAATCCGAAGATAAAAATCGGATCCAGAATGATATTTACCACCGAACCGATAGCGCCTCCGATCATGGACTGTGTGGCGAATCCTTCCGTGCGCAGTTGATTGTTCGGTGTAAATGATACAATAATCAAAGGCGCTCCCAGCACAATATATGTATAATAACTTGAAGCGTACGCCATCGTCTCCTGATTTGCTCCCAGCACGCTTAAAATCGGCAGTCTGAACAATATCATGAGCGCCGCTACCACCACGCCTACTATGATAGCCGCATAGAAACAGAAAATACTGATCTTCCTGCCCTCATCGTCTTTTTGCTGTCCGAAAAGTCTGGAAATAACGGATGCGCCTCCCAGACCGAACATATCTCCAAGCGCAACCATCAGTATAAAAACGGGCGCGCCGAGCGCAACACCCGCCACCAGATTCGTGTTGCCGGTTCTGGCAATAAACCATGTGTCCACCATATTGTAGATCAAAGATATCATCATACCGCACACGACGGGCAAAGAAAATTTAAAGTACGCCTTATGGACAGGCGCCTTTTCAAACCAATCATTATTCATCCTTCTTTTGTTCCTTTCCAGTTGCGCGAATCCGATTACAAACATCCATGTCTAGTGTATCAGCTTCATGATGTCATTGTACATAATAAACACCATCAGGACCATAAATACCACAAGTCCGGCAAAATGTATCATGCCCTCTTTCTCCGGTGCAATCGGCTTGCCCCGAACCACTTCCACAAACATAAACAACAATCTTCCGCCATCAAGTGCCGGAAGCGGCAGTAAATTCAAAATTCCTAAATTGACCGACAGCAGAACAATGATTTCCAGCATCGTCAAAATCGCCGATGTAGTCCCGTAGTTCTCCTGCGCCTGATCATAGCTGTCTCCTACAAACTGTGCAATACCGATAGGGCCTGACACTTCATCCTTCTTGATCTGACCACGTATCAGCATCCCCAGACTCTTGTAAGTAGTCTTAACATAATATCCGACCTCGTAGAATCCGTATTGGAATACCTGCAGCGGATTACAATCAAGAAATTCTCCGCCTCCCCGTATACCGATATAGTAACGTCCCGCCTGCTCATCGTACCTTGGGGACACTTCCGCCACGCCTTTGCTTCCGTTCCGCTCATAATGAATTTCTAACGGTTCTCCCTTATTGAGAGAAGAAATCACTGCCACTTCCCGATAAAAATGTATCTTTTCATGATTAATCTGCGTGATCACATCGCCCGGCATCAGTCCCGCTTCCGCCGCAGCAGAGTCTTCCGAAATCTGACCGACCACCGGCAGATCTGCTCCTAAGAAGGCAGTCAGTATCACCGCCACCACAAATGCCAGAATAAAGTTGAAGAAAGGACCGGCAAACACGGCTGCAATGCGTTTCCATACTCCCGCTTCCGTAAAAGCAACGCCGTAGCTTTCCGTCTGTATTTCCGGCACATCCTTCGGCAGCGGAGCCTCCGCGTCTATCGCCGCGCGCCTGTGCATGCTTCCCGATTCTTCCTCTTCCTTGACCGTCATGCCGTCTTCACCGTCGAACATACATGCCCCGCCTATCGGAAGCAGTTTCAACGAATATTTAATGCCGTTTTTCGTATATGAAAACAGCGTCGGACCCATTCCCACCGAGAATTCCAGCACACGAATTCCGTTTCTTCTGGCAACAATAAAATGTCCGAACTCATGAGAAATTACCACTATCCCAAATATAATTAGAAATAAAATGATTGTTCTGATCAATGTAAGCCTCCAAACTTCTGCTCAATATACTCATAGGCTGCCGCTTCCGCATCCAATATCTGTTCCACCGTCGGATGTTCTATCACTTTATGTTGTTCCATAGAACTTTCAATCAACTCCGGTATCTGCAGAAATGTAATCTTATGCTGCAGAAATAAGGCAACCGCCTTCTCATTCGCCGCATTGAACACCGTAGGCAGCGAACCACCCCTTCTTGCCGCCCTATAGGCAAGCGTAAGTCCCCTGAACGTATCGGTATCCGGTTCCTCAAAGGTGAGCTGCTTTAAGCGGAATAAATCAACTCTTCCCGTATCCATGGGGCGTCTGTCCGGATAGAACAGCGCATATTGAATCGGCAGTTTCATATCCGGCACACCAAGCTGCGCCATAATACCTCCATCCACATATTCTACTGCCGAATGAATGATACTCTGAGGATGCACCACCACTTGTATCTGGTCAAGTTCCACATCAAACAGCCATTTCGCCTCCATCACTTCCAGTCCTTTGTTGACGAGCGAAGCTGAGTCTATCGTGACTTTCTTCCCCATCGACCAGTTCGGATGTTTCAGTGCATCTTCTACCGTCATGGATGCAAGTTCTTCCCTTGTCTTTCCTCTGAATGGTCCGCCTGACGCCGTCAGCAGAATACGGCTGACACGCTCCTTGTTCTCACCGTGCATGGACTGAAAGATTGCGCTGTGCTCACTGTCCACCGGCAGAATGGATACTCCTTTGTCGGCTGCCAGCGGCATAATAATATGCCCTGCCGTCACAAGCGTCTCCTTTCTGGCGAGCGCTATAGTTTTACCCTGCTCTATCGCAGCAATTGTAGGTCTAATACCAATCATACCCACAATTGCGGTTACTAATACTTCTGCCTCCTCATGGACTGCCACCTCCAGTAATCCTTCCATACCGCAGACTACCCGTACCGGCAGATCTCCAAGGCGCGTCTTTAAATCCCGTGCCGCCTCCTCGGTCCACATTGCAACAAGCGAAGGATGAAACTCTCTCACCTGCTTCTCCATCAGTTCTCCATTGGCTCCGGCTGCCAGCGCCGTCACCTGCAAATCCGGTTCTTTTCTCACGATTTCCAATGTCTGTGTCCCGATCGAACCGGTCGAACCAAGTATCGCAATCTTTTTCATATGTCATCCCCCATTCTCTCTACAAGGCGGCATTACCCATACTGACAATCACCGCCAAACCGACAAAAATAAGCGGTGCGGCAATAATTACGCTGTCAAAACGGTCCATAATACCGCCATGTCCCGGAATCAGCCTGCCGTAGTCTTTGATATCATGATCCCTCTTAATCGCCGATGCCGCCAGATCACCAACCATGGATACCAGCGCCCCCACGGCTCCCAGCACTGCTGCTAATATCAATGGAATGGTCGTATCCGTATATTTATTAACGACAAAATGCATATATAGCACAAATAGAATTGCCGCGCCTGCCACGCCTCCCACTGCGCCTTCCACGGACTTCTTCGGACTCAATTTCGGCGTCATCTTATGTTTTCCGAATAAAACTCCCACGGCATATGCACATGTATCACTGCCCCAAGAACAGAGAAACACCAGCCACACCAGATAGTTGCCATGTGCAAATCCCTCTCTGATCAGATAAATAAAAGAGAGCATCATCGGCGCATACAGCCATGAAAACATTGCCGCCATAATCTGCGGCGCCTTATAGCACGGAAAAGTAAACACATAAATAAACAGATAAAAAATCAGACCCACTGCAATTACCATCATGATCATAGGATACGCCTGCGTCAGTCCGCTTCCTTGCCCGTTTCCCTGATGAAAAACGACTGCTAACAACACATAATAAACCACAGTCAGTACAATACCGACAAGCTCCGGTGCATTGCATTTCTTATTCTCTGTATGTACATTACATGCTCTCGTCAGTTCTCTGTAAGCAATTACGGATATCAGACATAATGTCGCCGCCAACACGCTGTTTCCCGCTAAGATAGTAACAAGCGCAATTATCACCAACGAAATACCGCTTATCAGTCTAGTCCAAAACATCGCCCGATTTCCTCCCTACTCTTCCTTGACAAGACCGTACCGTCTGTCTCTCTTATTATATGCCTCTATCGCCTTCTCTAATTCTTGTTTGGAGAAATCAGGCCATGCTACCGGCGTAAAATATAACTCCGTATACGCAAGCTGCCATAACAAGAAATTAGAAATACGCTGTTCATTGCATGTACGAATCAAAAGGTCAGGTTCCGGCAGTCCATGCGTATCCAATGCGGAACTGATTTTCTCTTCCGTAATGTCCTCCGCCGCAAGACTGCCCCCTGCTATCTCATCCGCCAAGCGGCGCACTGCCCTGACAAGTTCGTCCCGACCGCCGTAATTGATAGCTATCTGAAAATGCAATCCGGTATTGTCTTTTGTAGCTTCCTCCAACTGCCCCATGCGCTTCCTGATATCCTCGTCAAGTCTCGTCTTATCGCCGATAATACGCACACACATATTGTTCTTCGCCGCTGTTTTAAGACATGTTTTCATATAGTTGCGGAGCAGTCCCATCAAAGCATTTACCTCATCCTCCGGTCTGTTCCAGTTCTCCGTACTGAAAGCATATACCGTCAGATACTGAATCCCCATACGGTAAGCCTCCTCACAGATTACTTCTACCGTCTTGGCTCCCTGTACATGTCCGTAATTACGCGGCATACCTTTACTCTTAGCCCATCTGCCGTTACCGTCCAAGATGATTGCGACGTGCTTCGGAATCTTCATGCCTTCTTCCATACCAATACCATGCCTTTCTCTCAATTTGCCGGAAATATCTTCCCACAAATATCGAATTTGATTATACTTGGAAAAAGGGACAACAGAATATACGAATATATTCTGCAATCCCTCTCATTGCCTCATTTGCGCCAAACCATGTTATACCGTAAGAATCTCTTTGGATTTCTCTTCCACTAATTTATCAAGATCTTTGATATATTTATCTGTCAGTTTCTGCAGCACATCTTCCAGCTCTTTGATTTCGTCCTCAGATACGTCTGCCTTCGCTAATTTCTTTAAAGCGTCATTGCCGTCACGTCTGGCATTGCGGATTGCAACTTTGCTCTCCTCACCGCGCTTCTTGACGTCTTTCACCAATTCCTTACGTCTTTCCTCTGTCAATTCCGGAAATACGAGTCGAATCAGCGAACCGTCATTGGACGGTGTGATACCTACATCAGACATCATGATCGCTTTCTCAATATCTTTAATCAGAGTCTTTTCCCAAGGTGCAATCTGAATGATTCTCGGCTCCGGAACCGTTATATTTCCTACCTGCTGTATCGGGGTCGGCGTACCATAATAATCTACTCTGATCTTATCGAGGACATGCGGATTCGCACGGCCCGCACGAATTGCTGCGAGATCGCTCTCCAGATAATCATACGCCTTCTGCATCTTATCTTCATAAGGTTTTAGTCTTGCATCCATACTGTAATCCTCCAGCCTTTATTTTCACGGACGGATATCCTCTTCATAAGCAGCATATTCCAATCCGTCTACACAGTCACTTTTGTACCGTTGAATTCACCTTTTACAGTGTTAACAATACTGTTCTCTTCGTTTAAAGCAAATACCCACATTGGCATCTTATTGTCTCTCGCCAGAATAGACGCCGTCATATCCACAACCTGTAAATTCTTCTCGATCACTTCGTCGATAGAAACCTGATCATACTTCTTAGCGTCCGGATTGCATCTCGGATCACCGTCATAGACACCGTCAACAGCCTTTGCCAGCAGGATAACATCCGCATCCACTTCAATCGCCCTGAGCACTACGCCCGTATCCGTCGAAAAATACGGATGTCCGGTTCCTCCTGCAAAAAAGACTACCATGTTCTTACCAAAATACTTGTTCGCACGGTCTTTAGAAAACAGCTTCGTAAACGAACCGCATTCAAAAGGTGTCAGAATGCTTGTCATCATACCTATGGAACGGAATATCTCGGAAACATAAATGCAATTCATGACAGTCGCCAGCATTCCAATCTGGTCCGCTTTCGTCCTATCAATGTTCTCGCTGGAACGCCCGCGCCAAAAATTCCCACCACCGATTACGATACCTACCTGAATCCCATCATCAACCAGTTCTTTGACCTGCAAAGCAACACCGCGCACAGTCTCCTCATCAAAACCAGTCTTTTTATCGCCCGCTAAGGCTTCACCGCTTAATTTCAACAGTATACGACGCATAACTTTTATTCTCCCGTTCTGTTGCTGGAACAGCTTTGCTTTATTTTTTCTTCTTGAATTCTTCGAAGAAGGATGTCGGATTCACATCCGCATAACATTGTGAACACAATCCTTCGATTACCGCACCGTTATTAATTTGTACGGATTTGGATTTGATGTTGCCCATTACAATTGCCGTGGTGTCCAGAATAACCGGGCCTTTCACATCAATATCACCCTTAACCGCACCGGCAACTACTGCGCTTGCGGCGGTAATATTACCGATCACTACCGAACTTTGTCCGATTTTCACACTGCCTTCGCTGTTAACCTCGCCCGTTATCTTGGCGCCTTCTGCATAAATTTCAGCCGCCTTAGAGTCACCCTGAATCGTACCTGTAATATTCAGCTTACCATAAATATCCAAGTTGCCGTTAACTGTACCTATCAACTCCATAGACCCCTCGGATACAATATCACCCGTTATAGTCATTCCTTCGGTTACTACTGCTGTCTCATCCACCGCCACACGATTAACCGGTGTCTGTACTTGTGTCTGTTCCTGTACTTGTGTCTGCTCGTCCATTTTTTCCTCTTCCTCTCCACTTAATCCGGATATTGTTTCTTCTGTCTCTTCCACCGGCTCCGGTTCCGGTTCTTCTATCGTCTCGATTTCCGGCTCTTCTATCGGAGCAAAAACTTCTTCCTCGACAGAAAGTTCCGGTTCGGCTATTTCTTCCTCAATAAGTTCGGGTTCCTCATCGACCTCAGGTTCCGGCTCGATCAATGTCTCAGGTTCCACCGTTTCCTCCACCGTCTCAGACTCTACTGTCTTAGGTTCCACCGTTTCCGGTTCGGTCAATAATTCTTCTCCCATTATTTCCGCCATATCGTCTGGAGAGAGTATTTCCTCCTCCGGCGCTTCATCAAGCGTATTCATCTCCTCTAATCTATCCAACATACTGCTTAGATTCACATCGTCCACAGTTTCCGGAGATTCGCCCGCCGTCGGTATTTCGCTCGCAAGCTGCTCATCGGATAACGTATCATCAGTCGCTGTGTTTCCTGCCATCGCGGCATCTAACGCTTCTTCCGGCATCAGCTCATTCACAGCCTGTGATAAGTCTTCCTTCAAATCTGAGAAAAACCCCATTCTCACATCCTCCATTCTTTAGTCATTGCTTATATGATGAATCCGTTCCGTATCGTCTGTGATCGGAAGGATCTTCGTATCTTCCATCGCCTGAATCGTCTCAATCAGCCCGGGCAGCGCCTCCACGGTAGAGTTCTTATTAGACGCATCGTGCATCAGTATGATCGCCTCGTCATACTCTCGCAGTTTCACCGTACAATTTCTGATGATATCCGCCGGTCCGATATAGGAACTGGCAGCATCGCCCGACGAAATATTCCAGTCAAAATACGACATGTCCTGATCATCCAGATAATCAATCAACTCATGCATATCAACACGGCTCACCGTATTGCTGCTTCCGCCGGGAAATCTGCAATATCTGCACCATACGCCTGTCGTATCATAGAGAAATTCCTGTAATTTGCTCAGGTCAGCACTATAGCTTTCCACCGACTGATAAATCTCATTATACTTATGACTGTAAGAGTGCATCGCCAATGTATGTCCTTCATCAACAATCCGATTGTATAACGCCTGATATTCTTCCTCTTCTTTCCCGACAACAAAGAACGTTGCCTTCACATCATATTCTGCCAGTATATCTAATATACGGTTTGTATTACTGCTGGGTCCGTCATCAAACGTCAGATATACTTTGCGGATATCCGCATCTTCGTCCGATGAATCATCCTCGGCAATTCCCGTCTGAGTAAACTCTTCAACCTCAGACACTGTATATAATGTCTGATCGGTCTTGGTATCATTCGTACCATCTGCAAAATCCGTCTGTTCTACAACGGTTGTCGCTTCTATCGCAGCACGCATATCGCGCAGTTCTTTCTTGACCATATGCAGCCTGATCCCTAAGAAAATACATATTCCCAAGAGAATTGTTATCGAGAAAAGAGGAACGATAAAAATAAACAGTTTGATTCGCCGGATACGCTTGCGTCTCGCCTGACTGGCTTCCTGTTTGGCATCTGTCTGTGCCATCGTTATCTGCTCCTTATTCCATATTCTCTTATACTATATCACATATGATGAATTACGAAAAGAAATTTTTGCGAAAAATAAACAAGAAAATTTATCCTTATTTATGTCCATTCATCCGCTCCCACTCCTCATCATCAACCCAATCGTTGGCTGTTTCCCATTCGTCATCCTCGATCCAGTCATCTTCCGCACGATGCTCTTCCTCTAAAGGATACTCTTTTACCTCATCTGACTGCCTCGCCGACTGCCTCTCTATGGGTACATCGGGTTCATTCCATTCATCATCTTCAATCCAGTCGCTCTCCTCCTCACCTGCCTCGCCGAGCAACTCTTGTACTACCGCCGCATCCAGAACCGTTTCTTCCACTTCGGGTGCAGCATTTGTTTTGACTGGTTTCTTTTTTGCTGTCTTTTTCTTTCTCTGTACCGTTTCTGCCGGCATGATATATTCTTCTATTTCTTCATCTTCTTCTATTTCTTCATCTTCTTCTATTTCTTCATCTTCTTCTATCTCTTCATCATCTTCATCATTGTCTTCATCTTCATCTTCGCCAACACGGCTCTTTTTCCTATACGAGAATATTCCGTATGCGGCGAGAAGCAAACCGAACCCTCCGAGGATGCCCGCAGCAATCTTCCACGGCATACCGATGCCGTTTTCAACATCATCAAAAGATTCTGCGGCTGACATAACAGAATCGCTCACAATGATGATATAGCTTGCCGCATGATCAATCAGGAACGACGCCGTTCCGTCGGCATCAATTACCGAAGCCGAAACAAATTCAAGCTTTTCCTCTCCCGGATCATAACAGAATAAATTGGCATATCTGCCGCTGTTCTCCGGGTTTAAAGCAATATTCAAAAACGGGGAAAAACCGCCCGCACCATCATAAGTTGTCGTGAATTCTAAATATTTATTTCCATCAAGTATCTCTGCAATCAATTCAGTAGGAACGTTTTCTGTTTGCAACGTAACTCCCATATCTACGTCTGACATCACAGAACTGTCAATGGTGTCTGCGTTAATGCTCCATGAAACATAATCGCCCATATCCAGAATAAGATCAATATTCTGTTCCTTTGCCATCTGCAGCTTTTCACTCGTCAGAATCGTTGTATCTTCCATCTGTACCGTCACGGACGGTCTGCTGTAATCCTCTTCTGCTGCGATGTTCCCGGACGATTCATTTCCATCCGGCAAAGCGCCGCCGTCAAAGGCATTATTCGCTGTTCCGTTCCCATTTGCGGCTGTATTGTCCTGTGTACCGTCCGCCTGCGTATTACCTGTCGATGGACTACTAGTCTGCGCAGTGCCTGTCTGCGTATTGCCTGTCAATGTGCTATTGTTCTGTGTAGTACCTGTCTGTGTATCACCTGTCGATGTGCTATTGTTCTGCGTACTACCTGTCTGCACATTGTTTACTGGCGTGTTAACTGCTGGCGGTGTTGCCGGCGTAGAATTGTTCGGAAGCGTAAGCATCGGAGCGCCGCCTGCCGGTTTACCGTTTGCATTATTTCCCGTAGAAACATTCCCACTCGTTGTAGTGTTCGTGGATGTTGTCGGATTACCGCTGCTGCCGCCGCTCGTCGTGCTGTCTGACGACGTCGTTGAATCAGGATTGCTGCCGACGCGCGGCGTGATGGCAGCCGAAGTAGTGGGCTAACCAATGCAGC